>NZ_JAGQCR010000020.1:0-23125 GCF_024346295.1 Cyanobium sp. BA20m-14 | reverse complement strand
CCTATCGCATGTATCCCGGGGGACTGCGGGACATGGTGGTGGGCTTTGACAAGAACTTTGCAACTGCCGCAGGCGAAGTGCGCTGGCCCTGGATGCTGGCGGTGCTGCTCTGGATCTCCGGGCTGATCTGGGCCGCCTGGTGCCTGCCAGCCGCCTTGCTGCATTGGCCCATGGTGGGCCGCCAGGCCCTGACGCCAAACCTGCGCCTCTATGGCGGCTATGCCCTGCAACTGCTGTTGATCACCCGGCGAGTCGGCAGCTTTGGCTGGATCAATCTGGTGTTTCCAGTGCCGGTGTTGTTCTTCCTGGGGGTGTTCCTCTTGGCAATTGTCAACCTCGAACGGGGCTCGATCTCCTGGAAGGGCCGCCAGATCCCCACCCGCTGAGTCGGCCCAGGGCAATTTCTCTGAAACCCTGAAGCCCGCCATTTTTGCGCCCGAATGGATTCAGAATGCAGCGATGGTTGAACCCATTCCTCCAGGTCGCTATCGCGTGCGCGCTGCCGTTGCAAGGGAGCAGAGCGTGCCCCTGCAGGTGCAGGCTGTTCGCTTCAACACCCGCGATGCCGCCGAAACCTTCGCCCAGCTCGTAGCCCAGGACCTGCTGCAGAGCGTGGTGGTGGAGAAGCTGGCCCCCGGGGGCTGCTGGCTGCAACTGAGCCTGGTTGCCGGCGCCAGTTGAACCAACTCCTGTCTAGCCAGCCGCAGGCCGGGCCCGAGCCCGCAGGGCTCCCTCGCTAGGGACCCGCAGATTCCAGGCCAGGCCCCAGCGCTCGAGCAGTCGAATAAACCGATAGGTGGGATCCGGCAGCAACACCAGGGATCCCGAGCGCAGGGTGAATCCCTGGCGCACCGAAGCCTCGAAGGCGTGGTGCAGGTTGTGCCAGCCCTCCCCCAAAGTGATCAGCGCCACAAAGCGATTGTTGCGGCTGGCATCACCGGTGGCAAAAGGCTGATCCCCAAACAGATGGGCCAGGGAATTGACACTGGCCACCCCATGGAACAGCAGGGTGGTGCTGAGAAAAAATGCGGCCACCCAAGCCATGCCGCCCAACTGCCACGAAAGGCCGGCCAGCAGGAGCACTGGCACGAAATGGAGCCGATCGATCAGCCTCATCACCGGATCGGCCTCCACATCGGCGGGTAGGGAGTCGGGGAAAAAGCTTGGGCGAAACAACCAGCCAACCTGGGAACGCCAAAACCCCCTCCAGCCCGCTGAAGGCATCAGGGGGGTGTGGGGATCGGCAACGGTGTCCACGTGACGGTGATGGAGCTGGTGATGGGCCTTCCACCAGCTGGGGCCCATCTGCCCCGCCGATGCCGCCACCACCGCACCAACCCAGGCAACGGGCCGGGCCACCCGATAGCTGGCATGGGTTATCAGGCGGTGATAGACGGCCGTGGTGGCCAGCATGCGCACCAGATAGAGAAGCAGGGCCCAGCAGGCAGCGGCGAGACTGAGCCCTGTCCAGAAGAGCAATAGGCAGCCAAGGTGACTGGCAATGATCAATACGGGCCCAAGGGCGTAGAGAAAGCGACGTAGGTGGCGAACCAAACCCACTCCTGATGGTAGTTAAGCCTAGGCGGGAGGCTCGACGGGATCTCGGCTCAGGGAGACGATCTGGGGAACGAATACGAATGTGAGCGCATCGATGCATTCGGACCTGCCGTCCATGGCACTCACCCCACCGGCGACAAAGTCAATCAGCCGCTGGGCCTCGCCGCGCTCCATCGCCCCGGCATGCACCAGCACGGTCTTGCGTTCGCGCACGTGGTGCACGATCCACTGGGCCTGGTCGAATCGGGTGGGGTGGAACACCACCACTTCGGGAAGCCAATCGCCAAATGGGCCCTGCATGCCTGGTGCAAACCCGATGACGCTCTCACCTCAACGTATGGCGCCAGCCAGCCAAGTGCAAGGCTGGGCGCAAATGGATCCGGAGCGATCTAGGGCTGGCCCCGGCGCAGGAGTTGATCTGCCGCTGCCCGGCGACAGATCCGGCGAAACGGAGCCAGGCCAATGCCAAACAGCTCTTCAAACAACCGGTTGGCCGCCATCACCGACGCCAAACCGCAACTGTGCACCTGCTGCTGGAGGGTGGAATTGGGCTGCTGGGCGATGCCTTCAAACAGGCGGCTCAGCCGGAAATGCTGCAACGCCTGAAAGGGGGTCTTGCCGCGACAGTGGTCAAAACTGAGATCGAGCCATTCGGCACTGACCCCGATCGAATGGGCCAGCTCCTCCGAGCTGATCTCCTCAGAGAAGTGATGGGCAAAGTAACGGGCGGCCCGATTCACCACATCCAACTGTTGGTTGCGGTTGATCGGAATCGGCCTGTGCCGCCAAGGTGCAAACCGCATCACACTCCAGGATGCAGGGGACATTTCTGAACCAACAATTAGGCCTCTGGCCCCGCCGCCGCAATCCCAGCCCCTGCGCAGCGGGTGAACTGTTGCATCGCGGAATCAAACGCAACGAACGCCGTAACGAACCCCTTACTGGCTGCAGAGCTGGCGGGCCAGGTTCTCGCCACTGCGCAGGGCACCTTCGATGCGTCCAAAACCAACCCCGGCAATGAAGTCACCGCAGAATCCCAGCCGGCTTTGGGCACAGAAAATCAACTCGGCAGGAAGCCCTGGAGCCAGGGGAAAGGCCGCACCCCAGCGCATCAACTGACGCTCAGACCGGCCCAGGTCGGGTCGGCTCAGCCAGGGGGCCATCACGGCCTCCAATGCCGCCGTGAGGGCGGCGATCACAGTTTCCTGCCGGCCCTCATCGGGCGGCAGCTGGAGCAGCTTTGCCACGGCGGAATGGGTGCCATAGACGTCGAGGTGGTCGGCGGCAAAGGCATGGCTGGAATGGGCCACGACGGCACAACGGCCATCCACCAGGGGCTGGATGGTGATCTGCTGGAGACCCCAACGCTGCTGGGCCGCCGCATCGAAATGCAGCAAGCTGAAGGGGAACTCTCGCCAGGGCTGGCCTGCGGCGGGATCCAGCACCACCAGCAGGTTGCTGCGGGCCTCGGTGCGGATGCCCGCAATCAGGGTGAGGGCGTGGTCGAGCTGGAGATCGGCCAGAGCAGCAGCGGCCTCCTTGAGGGGCACGTCGTGCCAGCCAAAAATCATGCGACTGCGGGGATGGGCCAGCAGGGTGCTGCTGAGCACCAGCCACTGGGCCTGGCCCAGCAGCTCTCGATCGGGTCCGTAAAGCTGCCAGAGGCCGTCCTGCCACGCCAGAAAGCGCACCAAGGTGCCGTAATGGGCCTCGAAGGCCTCGCCGGCAAGGCTCAGCAATCCCTGGCAGAGATGGTCCATGCCGCCCAGCCCCCGGTAGAGGGTGCCCAGACCCATGGCGTCGGATTGACCCAGCCTGAGGCTGGATTCGCCCTGAAGCTGGGCGATCACCCCGGGCCAGGGCTCAATCCAGCCCCCCGAGAGCAGCGGCTGGAGCAAGTGGGGATCGGTTTCAGCGGTGATGTTGAACAGGGGGGCGCCGTGGTCGATGCGCAGGGCTGGATCCTGGCGGGAGCGACGGGTGCTGGCCCGACCACCCGGGCCCCTCCCGGTTTCCCAGAGGCTGATCGGGCCCTGGTGGCCCAGTAGGCGCAATTGGGCAGCCAGGGCACAGCCCGAAACCCCGGCACCGATAACGGCGATGGATCCAAGGCCCAAGCGGGGCATCGACACCAATGAAGCCTGCATTGACTTCAGGATGGCAGCGATCGGCCGGCCGTGAACCACCTCGACAAGTAGCGTTTACCCAAAGGGGGTTGCTTTGGCGCGTTTTCTGGTGGTGCTTGAAGCAAGCGCCGCGATGACAGCAACGGCCATGCTCGAGGCCCTTGAGCCTGTGCTCCGGGGGCTCAGCGCCAATATTGAACACCGCACGCCAGTCCACCTCAGCGCCATGATTCGCGGTGGCGGGGAGGCCCAGCGGATGCAACTGTTTGCCGACGTGCAGTCCGGCAGCGGCGAAAACAAGCTGGAGCTGGTGCTGCTCAGTCGCGAGGCCATGGGCTCAAGAGCGCCCCATACCCGCCAGGTATTTGAGTTGCTGCTGGAGCTGGTCGAGCGCAATGTGCCGGAGATGGAGCCCTGCTTTCGCTCGGATCGGGATGGCCCCCTGCCATCGCCCCTGTGAGCAGGCGAGCACAAAACCCAGCGCGGCACGGCCAGCGGCTTAAGGAAGCCTTAAGATCAGCACATCTGCATCACATGCCGCCCAGTGGAAGAGAACAATCCCGTGCTCCTCTCCCTCGACGCGAAGCTCAATCACCTGCGCAGCGCCTACTCCCAGCAACCCAACGAGCAAAACCGCTACCAGCTGGTGCGACTCGAGCAACTGATTCACCAATGGGCCCCCGGGCGCAGGGCCCGGGGCTGACCCACTCCAGCAAGAGGTTTTGCACCAGTGGTTGCATCAGGGGTTGCACCACGGGCAGTGCTGGGGATCAGCGGCCTCCAGGCCATCCCTACGGGCACGCGGGGCGCTGATCTCGCAGCTCGGGCAGCCCCACACCTCCACCGCCAGGAGATCGGTCGGGGTTCCGCAGCAACGGCAGGGGAGTCCGGCTTGCCGATCGATCACCCCCCAACCTGGGGCCCCACAGCCGGGGCAGGGAGAACCCAGGCGCCGCACCAGCTCAACTCCTAGGCGTCGAATCGAGCGCATCCGGGTGGGATTGCGGTGGGCTCGCATGTCGGTCGCCAGCCAGACCTGCCCCTGGGAAGCGAGCCTGCGGCAGGCAGCCAGGGCTTCCTGCAAAACAACAGGGTCAGTCAGATCTTTGAAAAAAGGCCCGTCTGCCCGCTCCGATGGACTGGCAATCACGCCGTGGGAGGGGAAACCCACCTGCTTCAGCCACGGGATGGGATCCTCTCCGGGCTTGAGCCGCTTCTGGGCGTAGTTGGTGCGCCACTCGATTCGCTGCTCCACCACGGTGAGATCACGGGCGCGATCTATGAACACCAGCAGCTCCTGGCCCACCGCCAGCATTGGCACCGCAGGATGGGGCCCGAAGCTGGCCTCACTGGCCATGCCGAGCCCCAAGCCGCTCTGCTCGAGGCCTATCCATGCCTTGCTTCGGCAGGTGCTGAGGGCATCGTCGAGACGCTGCACCTCACCACTGAAGGCCCCCAAACCCAGGGCAAACGGGCGGGCCAGGGCCCGCTCCTTTCCATGGTGGGTGGCGAGGCAGATCCGCTGACCCCCATAGGGCGATCCCAACGGCACGGAATCAGGCGGGCTGGTCGGCAACCGCCGTAGAGCCCTCACCTGCTTCCCGAGGAATCACCAACCTCAGCAGGATCGGCGCCAGGAAGGTGGTGCCAATCACCATCAGCAGGATGGCGGCCTCCAGGGCGGGCGTGAGGATGCCGGCCTGGCTGCCCAGCCCCAGGAAGATCAGACCCACCTCGCCGCGCGGCATCATCCCCAGCCCCACCACCAGGCGGTTGGTGGGTTCCTTGCTGAGGTAGCTCCAGCCGGCGGCCACCTTGCCGGCAATGGCCACCGCCAGCAGGAAGGCGGCCACGATCAGGCCCTCCCGGTTGGCCGGATCAAGGGGGTTGAGCACGGAGAGATCCAGGCCCGTGCCGATCAACACGAAAAACACCGTGGCAAAAAGGGCCACCAGGGGTTTCACCGCCGCATCGATGTCGTGGGTGTGCTTCGAGGAGCTGAGGATCAGCCCCGCGGCGAAGGCGCCGAGGGCCGCCTCCAGGCCGATGGCCTGGGCGGCGAAGCAGCAAACGGTGAGCACCAGAAAACTGGCCACGGCCACATCGCCGGGGGCCTTGAGCCGGTCCACCACCCAGTCGAAGGCGGGCGCGGCCTTGCGGCTCAGCACTAGGGCCACGCCCACGAAGGCCACCGCCGCCAAACAAAGCTTCAGCACCGGGCCGAGGCTGAACGCGCCGCCGCCCACGATTGCCACTACCACCGCCAGGATCACGATGCCGATGATGTCGTCGAGCACGGCAGCACCGATCACGATCTGGCCCTCCTTGCGCTTGAGCCACTTGAGCTCGCCAAACACGCTGGCGGTGATGCCGATCGAAGTGGCCGTCATCGCCGCTCCGGCAAACACTGCTGGAATCAGCGGCACATGAAAAAGGAAATAGAGGCCGGCCGTACCCAGGGCAAAGGGCAGCACCACGCCAGCCACCGCAACCGTGCTGGCCTGCACCCCCACGGCCACCAGTTCATCGAGCTCGCTCTCCAGACCGGTGAGGAACAGCAGGGCGAACAGGCCGAGCTGGGACACGGACTGCAGGCTGGGGAAGGTTTCGTTGTAGACCTCCTGCACCGCCTCGGGACTGATCTGGGCCAGGGAACCCACCAGCCCGGTGACCCCGGCGCTGAGCTGGGCCTGGGTTTCAGGCGGCACGATCAGATGCAGACCTGACACCCCAATCAGGACCCCAGCCACCAGCTCTCCCAGGATCGTGGGCAGCTGCAGGCGCACCATCACTTCGGCGATGGCCCGGGCTGCGAAGAAGATCACCACAAAACGGCCCACCTGAATCAGGGTTTCGGCCACTTCGAGTTGGTGGGAACTGGTCTCCAGGAGAAGAGGAGGCACGGGAAGCATCGTGAACCGGAGGGGATGCGGGTTTATAGGGGCAGTGACACTGCTGTTGGGGCCTTGAAACCGACGAGGCCTGTGATCGCTCTATGAATGCGGGGGGGCATCGATCAGGCCGCGATCCCTGAGTTCCTGCTGAAAGGTCCGCCCCAGCTGGGCCTCGCTGCTATGGCGTGACACCTGACTGAGCAACAGCACTGTGCGCATGCTCAACCAGCCAACGCCAACAAGCAGTAGCAGGGTCATGGGGGGGTAAGCCGTGGGGCGCTGTGATCATGGGCAGAACGGATCGCAACTGGGTTGGCCAACGGCAACCCAGCTTCTGGGAACGCTGCCTATGGTTCGCTGCCTGAGGCTCGGCAGTCGCCACAATCAGACGACTATCGCTGTAGAACGATCCCCAATTTCTTAGCGGGGCGCCTAACTTCACTTTGCTGAAATTTCAAAGCATAACCAACACACAATGGAGGAATCAGCTTGACAGACTTTCTACCTCTCTTCATTGAGCAACTTCAATCGCCGACACTGGGCTTTCTGATCGGTGGCATTGTTGTTGCAGCCCTTGGCAGCCAGCTAGCCATTCCCGATTCGATCTACAAGTTCATCAGTTTTTTCCTGCTGATGAAGATCGGATTGACTGGAGGCATCGCTATCCGCAATTCTAATTTCTCCGAAATCATTCTCCCCGCTCTCGGAGCGGTGGGGATTGGCATCGTAATTGTATTGATCAGTCGTTATACCCTAGGCAAACTCCCAGGCATCAGCGTGCCTGACGTCGTGGCCACAGGCGGGCTATTCGGTGCCGTGAGTGGTTCCACTTTGGCTGCCGTGCTGCCCCAACTTGATTCCGCCAAGGTCCCCTATGAGGCTTGGACGGCGGCCCTATATCCGTTCATGGACATCCCGGCCCTAGTGGCCGCCATCGTGATGGCCAGCATGTACATCAGCAAGAAGACCGGCAACGCATCCGAAAAAGTCGAGATCTGGCCAATCATCAAAGAAAGCCTGCAGAGCTCGGCTGTCACGGCAATGCTCCTGGGAGTAGCACTTGGCATCCTCACCAAGCCAGAGCCTGTATACGAGAGCTTCTTCAACCCTCTGTTCCGCGGCTTTCTAGCCGTTCTGATGATAATCATGGGGATGGAGGCTGCCCAACGCATGAATGAGTTGCGAAAGGTTGCCCAGTGGTTTGCAATTTATGCCTTCATCGCTCCTATCGTGCATGGATTCTTAGGTTTCGGTGTAGGCTTGATCCTGCATAAGTTTACCGGCTTCAGCATTGGTGGTTCTGTTGTGCTGGCGGTCATTGCTGCTTCTAGCTCGGATATTTCTGGCCCACCCACACTTCGCGCTGGCATACCCTCCGCTAACCCATCTGCTTACATCGGCGCCTCCACGGCCATCGGCACCCCAGTGGCGATCGCGATCTGCATTCCCCTCTTCATTGGGATCGCCGAGATGATGCTAGCCGATAAACAATTTTACACAAACAACCATTCAAGAATCTAAACCATGAGCCAACAAGTCTGGAAACTGGTGATCGTTGCCGAGGAAATCCTCTCCAAAAAACTCACCAAGCTCATCAAGGCTGCCGGCGCCACCGGCTACACCGTGAATGCAGCAGGCGGCGAAGGCAGTCGCAACGTGCGCTCCACCGGCGAGCCAAGCGTGTCGCACACCCTCTCCAATGTGAAAATCGAAGTACTGACCGGCACCCGCGAGCTGGCAGACAAGATCACTCGCGAAATTGAAGCCAAATATTACGCAGATTTCTCCATCATCACCTACATCTACCCAGTGGAAGCTCTACGCGACCACAAGTTCTGAGGTTATCAACTGCGAGTCATAGATGGCTCGCCTTGCCGATGCCCGCTTATGCACCGTTGCATGGGCGGGCATTTCTATGACCCAACCTTAATTTTGCCATACTCAATATGAAGCTTCTCGGCGACGATCGGTTCCTTCGAGGAATTCACGCCTATGAGCGCCAACTTGCAAAACTCCTAGCCCTTTTGCTGGCAATTGTAATCGGCTTCGCGGTTTTCGAATTGGTTGTCGAATCTGGCTTCAAAATCGCTCGATTCCAATCGGATTGGTTTGACGGAGGACTAATCAAACTGCTCGATCGGCTTCTGATGATTTTTATCGCTTTAGAAGTACTCCAAAACGTGACTGCCTATCTGCGTGATCAGGTTGTACAGATCGAACTGGTACTGCTCACCGCCATGACTGCGGTAGCTAGAAAAGTTATTGTGCTGCCGCCAGGCACGGAAAACAAACCCCAGCTGATGACTGGGTTTGGGGTGATCGTGGTAGGCCTTGCTGCCGCCTATTGGCTGGTTAAACGGGCCAGAAATGATCAGCAATCAGCCTGATCATGCCCCAACGGCAGTCTGGAATTTGCACCAAAACTCCAGCATTGATCAGCTTTTCTGATCGCAGAGATTGTGGCTACTAGTTGATAAGCAGAGCTGAAAAGACCCAGCCCTAAAAAATAGTCAGTATCGTTTGCCGATCCAACTGCAGACGACCCTCCAATGCCTGCGCCACAGAAGCGCCCCAAGGGCAGCTGCGACGCACTCAGCCAGCACATGCGCGCCATCGGCCGCATTCCGCTGCTCACCGCTGAGGAGGAAATCAGCCTGGCTCGCCTGGTTCAGGGCGGCTGCCGGGCCACCGACGTTGCCCAGGAGATGAAATTGCGGTCCGGCGGCATTGCCCCAAGCCTGGAAGCCTGGGCCCAGGAGGCTGGCATGCAGGTGCGCCAGCTGCAACGCTGCCTCCGGGAGGCTGAGCAGGCCCGCAGTCGCATGGTGCTGGCCAACATCCGCCTGGTGGTGAGCATGGCCCGCCGCTACCAGCACACCCCATCAGACCTGGAGGATCTGATCCAGGAGGGCACTATCGGCCTGATCAGGGCCGTGGAACGGTTTGATCCCAGCCGGGGCTACCGGTTTTCCACCTACGCCAGCTGGTGGATTCGCGACGGCATCGGCAGTGCCCTGGTGGCCAAGGGGCGACCCATCCGCCTGCCTTCAACGATGGTGGATCAACTGCATCGGCTGCGCCAGAGCCAGCAATCCCTCAGCCAGCAGCTAGGCAGGGACCCAAGCCTGGAGGAAGTGGCCAGCGCCACCGGGCTCAAGCCCCTCGACATCCGCGAAGTGCTGTTCCGGGCCCAGGAGCCCCTGAGCCTCGATGGGCAGTGGGCCGGCCAGGCCCAACCGAGCCTGCTCGACAGCCTGACCTGCGAGGGCAGCATGCCCCAGGAGCAGGTGGATGCCAGCCTGATGCAAGAAGACATCCAACAACTCTTGGATGAATTGCCCGAACAGGAGGCCGAGCTGCTGCGCTTGCGCTATGGCAACTCAGCGGGGGAACCGTTGAGCCTGAGCGCCACAGCCAGGCAGATGGGTATCACCCGGGATACGGCGCGGGGCCTGGAACGGCGCGCCAACGCCTCAATCCGGCGACTTTCAACACGTTTCATTGACCATCTCGAAGCCTGAGCCCATGCCCTGGCACCCCCACCTCTGGCACCCCACCACCCAGGTGGCCACCAGCCCCGAGCCGCTGCGGGTGCGCTCCGGCCGCGGCAGTGAGCTGGAGCTCGATGACGGCCGGCGCCTGATCGATGCGATCAGCAGCTGGTGGGTGACCCTGCACGGCCACGCCGAACCCGCCATCGCCGCGGCGATCGCCCGCCAGGCCCAGCAGCTGGAGCAGGTGATCTTCGCCAACTTCAGCCACGAACCCGCCGAGCAGCTCGCCACCCGGCTCAGCGCCCTCACCCGCCTGGAGCGGCTGTTCTTCTCCGACAACGGCTCCACCGCCGTGGAGGTGGCCCTCAAGATCGCCTGGCAGTGGTGGCGCAACCAGGACAGCGAGCGACGCCAGGTGATCGCCTTCGAGGGGGCTTACCACGGCGACACCTTCGGGGCGATGGCACTGGGGGAGCGCTCCCTGTTCACCGACCCCTACGAGCCGTTGCTGTTTGAGGTGGCCCGGGTGGCCTGGCCCCACAGCCACTGGGGCGATGAGGAGGTGGAACAACGGGAAGAGCACGCCCTGCGCCAGCTCGACCAAGCCCTGGAGACGCCCACCGCCGCCGTGATCCTCGAACCCCTGATCCAGGGGGCCAGTGGCATGCGAGTGGTGCGGCCGGCCTTCCTGCGGGCCATGGCCGAGCGGGTGCGATCAGCAGGCGCCCTATTGATCGCCGATGAGGTGTTCACGGGCTTTGGCCGCACCGGGGATCTATTTGCCTGCCGCCGGGCCGGCATTCAGCCCGACCTGCTGGCCCTCTCCAAAGGGCTCACCGGAGGTTTCCTACCGATGGGGGTGACGATGGCGAGTGAACGCCTTTACCAGGGGTTCATCAGCGAGAGGCCCGAGGCCACCTTTTTCCACGGCCACAGCTTCACCGCCAATCCCCTGGGCTGTGCCGCAGCCCTGGCCAGCCTTGATCTGCTCCAGGCCAATCCCGAACGCTTCCAGCAGTTCGAGCTGCGCCACACGCCTTTGCTGGAGGAGCTGGCCTGCCACCCGCTCGTGCGGCGCCCCCGCTGCATCGGCACCATGGCGGCCTTTGATGTGGAGACTGGCGAAGCCAGCTACCTCAACCCCGTGGGCAAACAGATCCAGCGCCACTGCCTGCAGCAGGGCGTGTACCTGCGCCCCCTGGGCAACGTCGTGTATCTCTTGCCGCCCCTGGGCATCAGCGCCAGACAGCTGGAGCGTTGTTACGCGGCAGTGCAGCATGCCCTGGACGCGCTGGTGGCGGGCTGAGACCTTGAACTAGCCGTTCTGGAAGGTCGCCAGCCGCCGGCCCAGCAACAGCAGGCCCAGCACCGTGGTGCCACTCACCATCAGCACTAGGGCCGAGAACTGGGCGGCGGTGATCACCCCACTGGCCAGGGCCGTGGAGGCAAACACCAGCCCCGGCAGGCCCCGGGGGATCAGGCCGAACACCACCACCCAGCGATCCACGCCGGCCTCCTGATCCAGGGCGCTGATGCCAAGCCCGCAAATCAGCTTGCAGCCGATCGCCAACAGCAACAGCACCAGGGCTAGCCACCAGGCCGACGGCTGCAACAGGGTGGCCGCCTGGATGCGCATCCCCACCCCGAGGAAATAGAGGGGCAAAAACACCTCCGATAGCAGGGCCAAATGGCCCCGCAACTCACGGGCCTCGGCGCTGCCTTCCCCCATCGGCGCCAGGCGATTGAACAGCACCCCACCCCAGAGCGCCCCCAGCAGGCTGGTCACCCCGGTGACCTCCCCGATCCAGCTGCAGCCGATCAACAGCAGCAACACCCCCAGGGGGCCCGGCTGCCAGGGCCCGCGGCTCTGCAGCCACCAGCTCGACAGCGGCACACTCAGCAGGGCGAGGGCCGGCCCGAGCAGCACCAGCCAACCCGACCCGGCCGTAGCCGCGCCACCGCCGAGGCGGGTGCCCGCCAACAGCAGGGAGCCGGTGAGCAGGGCGATGGCGGGCAGATCGTCCAGCACCGACACCCCCACCAGCAGGCGACCGGAGGGGGTTTTCAAGGCGCCGAGCTGACCCAGGGCCCTCAGGGTCACCCCGGTGCCGGTGGCGCTGAGCACGGCCACACACAACAAGGTGGTGGCTGTGGAGAGGCCAAAGGCCTGCTGCAGCGGCCACCAGGCCAGCAGCGGCGTCAGCGCCGACAGCAACACCGTGCGCAGCACGGCCGCCGGACGGGACCCCAACAAGCCGCCGCGCACCTCCAGACCCACCTGGAAGAACAGGGTGAGCACCCCCAGCTCCAGCAGACCGGAGAGGGAGCGGATCTGCTCAAAAGGCAGAACCGTATTGCCCAGGCCAAAACCAACCCCCAGTTCCAGCACGATGGCCGGCACCGCCCAGCGGGCCAGCCGGGTGGCCGTCAACCGGGCCAGCAGGGCCCCCACCAACAACAGCAGCAGGGTGGTGAGCAGGGAGGGACCCAAGCGGGTGGGGGCAAAGGTGATCAGCCCGGCAGGATCACGCGGTCGATCACGTGCACAATGCCGTTGTCGCAGGCGATGTCTGCGGTCACCACTGTGGCGTTTTTTACCTCGAACGGCTCGCTGCGGCGGATCGGGATCGGAGCCCCCTCCAGGCTCGGCCACTCGGCCTGGGCCACCAGGGCCTCCCGGGTGTAAGCACCAGCCAGCACGTGGTACTTGAGGATCCGCGCCAGCTGGGGGGGGTTGTCCACCAGGGTCTGCACCGTGCCGGGGGGCAGGGCGGCAAAGGCGTCATCCACCGGCGCGAAGACGGTGAAGGGGCCGGGGCCCTCCAGGGCGCTGCGCAGGCCGGCGGCATCGACAGCAGCCAGCAGGGTCGAGAACACTCCTGCGCCGGCTGCTGTATCAAGAATCGTGGCCAAGGGATCTCTCCTAGCGGTAGTCCTGAGTCTGGATGTCGCTCAGGCGGGCCTCAGGCCGCAGGAAGCGATCCATCTGGGCCTCGAAGAACTGACGGTTGGCCGCCAGATGCTCCGGATCAGTGTCATCGAGGGGATAGAGCAGGGCGCAGCGCAGGGCCTGGATCACCGCCGAGGTGACGTTGTACATCGAGCGCTGGAAGGTGATACCCAACTGGATCAGCTGATCTTCCTCCCCGCGGCGATGCTGCTTGTAGAGCTCCTGCAGATAGGGGGGCAGGAAATGGAGCATGTCCTGCATCAGCAGGGTGGGCGGTATGCCGGCCGAGCCCACCGGAAACACATCGGCGTAGAGGATGCCGTAGTGGAAATCCGCCTGGTTGGCCGGCACCTGATCGGCCTGGGCGTTGTAGCTCTTGGTGCCTCGAAACGGTGAGGTGCGGTAGAACACTGCCTCCACATAGGGCAGGGCCGCCTCGTATAGCCAGGTAAAGCCCTCGCTCTTGGGAATGATCTCGAAGCACTCGCCCCGAATGAACACGTGGTGGTAGATGGGTCGGCCCGCCACAGCGAAGATGCCGTTCACCAGGAAGTCCATCGCCTGGGGCACGGAGGTGAGTTTCCCCTCGTCGTAGAGGTCACTCATCTCGAAGAACACCGGTGCCATAACCTCCCAAAACAGGCCGAGGTTGGCGGTATAGGACAGCTGCTTCACCTGCTCCAGGACCATGTCCGGGAACAGCGCATACAGGCCAAGCATCAGCGGATTGCCGCGGAAGTAGGCCTTGATGCCGCGGTCGGCGTTGGCCTTATAGGCATCGCTCGCGAGGTAGTCGTTGAAGCGACCACCCATTCCCTGGTGCCAGAGCATGGCCTGCATGCAGGCCTCGGCGAACTCCATATTCACCCGGTCGTGCCAGAGGTGATGCAGCAACTTGGGCATGGCCCGGGTTTCACCCTTGGCCATGAACTCCAGTAGCTCCGGATGGGCCTTTTCACCACCACGCCAGATACGCAGCTTCGATTGATCGCCGGCGTAGCTGTTGGGGAGGTCTAGATACTCCTGGGAGATGAAGTATTTGAAGGCCGGCAGCGGGTTGAGAAACACCTGCTCGGCGATGTAGAGCAGGTCGCGCCAATAGAAGTCCATCGGCACGGCATAGGCCTTATAGATGCCGATGATCTGCTGGAGGTTCTCCGGGGTGTCGGGCAGCATCGAGCCTCCCGCCTCAAGCCGATGGATCACCTCGGCGTAACGGTGGGTGGAGGGGGGAATCATGCGGGCAGGGGCGACGAAGGAGAACGGGGCGCCAGGGCCAGGGTTTGCACCACCGGGTCGCTGTGGCGCAGGGCGATGGCGGCCGTGCTGGCCTCGCTCCAAGCCGTGAGCCCGGCAGGCCAGATGCCGGCGAGCACCACCAGGGTGGTGAGCACCACGGCCGGTAGCCGTTCGGCCAGTCGGGTGCTCTGCCAGTCGGCGCGGCTGTTATCGAGCCGGCCGAAGCCCACCCGGTTGAACAGCCGCACCGCGTAGACAGCGGTGAAGCCCGAGGCCACCAGGCAGATCAGAGTGGCCCGGGGGAACACGGTCCAGCTGCCCTCGAACACCAGCAGTTCGGCCGGGAAACCCGCCAGGCCGGGGATGCCGGCGGCGGCCATCAGGGCGAGCAGCATCAGACCCATGGTGAAGGGCAGGCCCCGAATCGGGTTCATCAGGCCAGAGAGCTCGCCGATCATGGTGGTGCCGGTCTTGCGCTGGATCAACCCCACGCAGTCAAAGAGCAGTGCCACGATCAGGCCATGGGCCAGCACCTGGGCCATGGCTCCCTGCAGGCTCATCGGCGTGGCGGCGGCCAGGGCCAGCACCAGCAGGCCCATGTGGCCGAGGGAGCTGTAGGCCATCAGGCGGCGGATGTCGGTGGCGGCAACGGCATTGAGGGCGCCATACACCGCGCTCACTGCACCGGCGGCGGCGATCCAGGGCGAAAAGGCACTCCAGGCCTCGGGCAGCAAGCCCACACCAAAGCGCAGCAGGCCATAGGCCCCCAGCTTCGACACCACACCCCCCAGCAGCATCACCACCGGCGGCGGTGCTTCCGCGTAGCTGATCGGCTGCCAGCCATGCAGGGGAACCACCGGCAGCTTGATGCCGAAACCGAGCACCAGCAGGGCCAGCACCCAGCGCTGGGCCGAGGCCGGCAGGGGCGTGGCGGCCAGGGCCTCGAAGCTGAAGCTCACGGCGGTGTCGGCGCCGGCGGCGCCCTGGCCGAGCCAGCCAAAGGCCAGCACGCCGCCCAGCAGGCTGAGGCCCGACACCGCCCCATAGAGCAGGAAGCGCACGGCGGCCCCGGCACGGCGCTCGCCGCCCCAGATCGCTACCAGCAGGGTGGTGGGGATCAGCACCAGCTCAAATGCCAACACGAACAGCAGGGCGTTGCGGGCCAAGAAAGCCCCCATCACCCCCAGGTTGGTGGCCAGCATCAGGGCGAAATAAAGGCGAGGGCGGCCCTGGTCTGCGGGGGAGGCCAGCACCGCCATGGCGGTAATCAGGCCCGTGAGCAGCACCAGCGGCAGCGACAGCCCATCAAGGCCCAAATCCAGACCCAACCCCAGCCGGGGCACCCATTCGAGGGTCAGGGGAGTGGGCGGCTGGCGCCAGGCCAGCAGGCCCACCACCAGCTGGGCCAGGGCAGCGCCGGCGGCCAGACCGCGCACCAGGCCGGGGCGGCCAGGCGGCAGCAGGGGCAGCAGCAGGCCCACCAGCAGAGGAAGCAAGAGCAACAGCAGCAGGGTCATGGCGGCGGCCTCAGGGCAAAGCGATGGACAGGGGCGGCAGATCAGCGGCGATCAGCCAGGCCGCCATCAGCAGCACCCCGAGCACCAGGGTGAGGGCATAGGCCTGGGAGCGACCGGAGGTCGTGAGGCTGAGGCGCCGGGCTCCCTCCAGGGCTACGGCACCGGTGCCGCCGCTGAAGCCATCCACCAGGCGGCTGTCACTCCAGGCCCCGAAGCGGGCCAGAGCCAGCACCAGGGCCACCACTGTGCGGTGGTAGAAGCGCTCGGTCTGCATGTCGTGGGCGAGCCAATCCTGCAGGCCGCCGAGGGAGGCCGGCAGCTGGGCCAGGCCGTGGGGGCGCAGGTAAAAGGCGGCCGAGAGGCTTCCACCCACCAGGGTGGAGGCGATCAGGGGCCAGGCCAGAGGCCCCCAACCGGCGAGGGGGGTGAGGGAATAGACCCCATTGGCCACCAGGAGCATGGGGAGATGCAGCACCATGCCCCCCAGCACCATGGTGGGCAGCACCATCAACCAGAGCACCTCCGGAGAACGGGTGGTGAACGGGGTGGGTCGACCTCCCCAGATCTGGCCGAAAACCCGGATCAGGCCAGCGCTGATCAGGGCGTTGGTGACCAGCACCACGCCCCCCAGCAGCACGGGATGGCCACTCGCCGCAGTGAGGGCGAGCAACTCGCGCAGGGCGGCGAAGCTGGCGAACGGCGGCAAGCCCATCAGGCCTCCCGCGCCGGCGAGGAAGGCGATACCGATCAGGGGCCGCTTGCTCCAGAGCCCCCCCAATTGGGTGAGGTCCTGGGTCACATTGCTGATCACGATCGTGCCGATCGCCATCAACAGCAGGGCCATCGGCAGCGGATACACCAGCAGCAGGTGGTCGGCCACGGCCGTGCCGCCCAGGCCCACTGCCACGAACAGCAGCCCCAGCCAGCTGCTCACCAGAAAGGAGAGGGCCCGCTTCACATCCACCTGGGCCAGGGCGATCAGGGATGCCACCACGGCGGTGGAGCCACCCACCACCACAAGCACCGCCTGCACGAAGGGACTGAGCTCCAGCAGGGGCTCCAACCGCAGCAGCACCCAGGCGCCACCCACCACCACCACGGAATTGCGCAGCACGGTGGAGGGCAGGGGGCTCTCCATCGCCTCATCGAGCCAGAGGTGCAGGGGGATCTGGGCGCACTTGCCCATCGGCCCGGCGATCAGGGCTAGCAGGATCAGCTGGAAGCCAGGTGGCAACGGGGTTCCGTTGTTGGTGAGATCGGCGGCCCAACCCTGCAGGCCATGGAAGTTCCAGGTGCCGCTCACCGGCAACAGGGCGATCACCCCGGCCAGCAGGATCAGGTCGCCAATTCGCTTGGTGAGAAAGGCATCGCGGGCCCCCTTCACCACCAGGGGCTGGTTGTACCAGGTGCCCACGATCAGGTAGGTGCCCAGGGTGAGCAGCTCGAGGATCACGTAGCTGAAGAACACCGAATCGGTGAGCACCAGGGCGCAGAGACCCGCCTCGAAGAAGCTGAGGGAGCCGAAGAACCGGGGCCAGCCCCAGTCCATTTCCATGTAGCCGATGGCATAGATCTGCACCAGCAGGTGCAAGCCCGTGATCACCGCCATGGCGATCAGGGCGGGTTCGGTCACCAGCCCGTCGAATCCGATCCGCAGGCCACCCGAGTTGAGCCAGGTCCAGCCGAAGCTGATCGGCCGGTAGAGGGCCTCCGCTCCAGCGCGGGCGTTGGTGTGGAGGGCGGTAAGCGCCACCAGGCTGTGGCCAAAGGCCACCGCCACCATCAGCAGATTGAGGTAACCACAGGGCCGCGGGCCGGTGCGGGAGATCAACCCAGGCGACCAGGCCAGCGAGGCCACGGCCGCCACCAGGGGATAGAAAGGAATTAGCCAGGCCGCCTGTAGCAGAAATACGGTCATCGCGTCAACAGAGCAATGCAAACCACAACAATTGAGGCTTGGAAATGTCTTCGAATTAGGTTATACGAGCAACACTAGGCACGGCGAAATTAACTTGGGTATTGGCAAGCAAAGGAATGGGCAATTAGACCCAGAAGTTGTGCTGATGGATCAGCGAGGGCCATGTCCAGTCATGATTCCAGAGCCGTTCTGGCCCCAAGTGCGGCGGCCACCTGCTCACCCGCCTGGGGTGCCCCGCCAAGCTGAAGGGTTACCGCCTGGGCAAGGTTCCAGTGAGCCCCAAGATCTTGATCAGCTGCGCCTCTACTACCGCAGCAGGATGGAGGAAATCCTGGTGCGTGCATGGGCCGGGCAGACGAGATAATCGTTATATCTGAGCCTGTATATCTAATTGAAGATGGGCGATGCGTTGATAGCCCATCTGCGTTTCGATGGCCTCAAGGCTTTTGCCACCCAGGAGATCATGCTGGTGCTGGTGATCGCCCTGATGGTGATTGTGGCCAGCAGCTACCGGGTGTCCCGCGAGAACCTGCTCCACAACCAGAGCACGATTGCCCTGGGCAGTGCTCTGAGGGCCCAGGGCACCCGCGTGGTAACCACGGTCGGCTTTTTTCTCTGACAGCATTCCAGAGATCGTGGCAGTTCATGCTTCCCTTCCACTGGCTTACCCAGACGATTGCCCTGGGTTTGGGAATTTCCTTCAGTCCGATCAACATCGCTCTGGTGGCCCTGCTGCTGCTGGGAACCCAGCCCCTACTCCGCTGTTGCACCTTCCTCGCGGGCTGGATGCTGGCGAACGGTGGAGCCCTGGGGCTGGTGGTGGCGTTGGGGGGCCGCCTGCACTGGGCGATGGGCCTGGGAAGCCGCGGCCAGATCCTGATCGATCTGATCGGGGCCGGTGCGCTTGTGGGGCTGGGCCTGTTCCAGCTCACCCCGGCGGTGACCATCGGCGAAGAAAACTGGGCCATGCAGCTGATGGCCAAGCTGCCTGAGCTGGGCGGCGGACCGCTGCTTGCCCTGGGGGCAGGCTGCGCCCTGGTGAGCCCGGAAAATCTGGTGTTCTACGTCAAGGAGGGCGGCATGCTGCTCACGAATCACACCAGCCTGCTCGGCGACTTGGAGGTGGGCGGGGTGTTTGTCGCCATCACCACCTCCCTGCTGTTGCTGCCCCCGCTGCTGTGGCTGTTTGGAGGAGAACAGCGGCTGAGGGCACCGCTCACTACCCTCAACGTCTGGCTGGTGCACCGGGCCGAATGGCTGTTGGGGGTATTCGCCTTGATGCTGGGGGTCTATCTGGGCTGGCAGGGGCTCGAAGGCCTGCACCAGCTGACTTTGGTGAGCGCCTGAGCAACCGTCCTCAGGTTATTTTCCTGTGGCGCATGGAGTCCCAGAAGGCAATGGCTAGCAGGCCGATGCCGATTAACCCGGCACACCATTCCGGTACGTCGAGGTGATTCTGATGGAGGTGAATTCCGACCAGCATCAACAGGCCCAGGGCTCCGATGGCGTAGTGGGCACCGTGTTCCAGATAGATCAACTGATCGAGGACCTTTTCTCGGCATAACATCACAGTGAGGGAGCGGATGAAGAAAGCTCCCAGGCCCAGGCCCGTGAGGATTAGGGCCAGATTGGTGGTGATCGCAAAGGCCCCGATCGTTCCATCGAGGCTGAAGGAGGCGTCCAGCAACTCGAGGTAGATCAGGCTGGCAAAGCCGCTCTGGGCAGCCATACGACCCACCTTCGCTTCTCCGCCAGCGAAGAATTCCGCAAGGGAGGTGGTGAGGATCTGCAGCACCAGGCCGATCAGACCGGCAAACAGCACATCGCCGCGCAAGCTGCCCGGCAGGCCAAATGCCACACCCATCAGCAGGATCAAAGCCAGCGCGACCTCCAGGGAGGGCACCCGGCCAGCCCTGCTGAGGCGGGTCTCGAGCACCACCACCCAGTGCAGCGTTTTGGCTTCATCGAGGAAATAGCGCAGAAACACCATCACCAGGAATATCCCCCCGAAGGCCAGAATCCGCGGTTCACCCAGTTCCAGCAGCGCGTGGTATTTAGCGGGGTGATGCAGGGCCGCGTCTAGGGCTTCCCCAAGACCGATTCCCCCAGCCAGGCTCACCAGCAGCAGCGGGCCCAAAAAACGCACTCCAAACACCGAGATCACCAGACCCCAACTGAGGAAAAAACGCTGGTGGCCTGGAGTGAGTTGCTCCAGCACCCGCGCATTCACCACCGCGTTGTCAAAAGAGAGGCTGATCTCCAGCGCCAGCAGCACCAGGACGATCCAGGTGGCCTCAAGACCTGCCGGGCTCAGGCCGCCATGGCTGACGAACACTGCCACCAGGCCAAGGGCACAGCACAGCAGCGGGAAACGCACACAGCGCAGCAGCCGAGCCATCGGAGCACCAAAATGCTATTAGCTTGCAACTTCAAGTCTTCCTGACGGGCCGATGCCATCAATCGTTGGTGCCTCAATAGCAAGTCAAGACTTGAGAGGCCTAGAAAAATTCCCGCAGAACCTATCTATTTGCCGGCGTTTGCGGCGGTGGGCTGTTGCGTATGGGGTGCTCGTTGCTGCCAGTTCTGCATCTGAAGGGGGCCAAAGGAAGGGATGGGTACCCCCTACGGAATGTTGGCCGTGAGCAGAACGTAGGTTTTCAAACCCATAAGATCGGGGCCAAACCTTGGCAAGGAGGGTGCGTTCCCATGGGTTGCCCCCACTGCGGCTGTCGCCTTCTCACCAAGGCGGGTCCTTCTAGAACGATGCTCATCTGCAGCGATTGCGGCCATCCCCAAAACCCCTCCCTGGGCAAACCGGTATCCCCCTGGCACCGTCTGATCACCGTGTTGCTAGTGGTACTGGTCAGTGGCGTCGCCCTAAGCCTCGCGGTGCTGTCCGACCTCGTAGCCCAAGACAGGTTTCCCATGCAGGATCAACCTGAACGGGAAGCCCCTCACTAGGACACTGAAGGGTGTTCAGCGGTCCCGACGCAGCTGGCGCACTACCTTGACGACCACAAACACGGCCCCCGCTGCCACAGCAACCAGCAGGAGAAGTTTGATTCCCTGGGCCCAGGGTTCCAACCATCTCTCCACTTGCGCATAGCCCTGGCCCATCCCCTGGCCGGCCAGGGTGAGCAGCAGGGTCCAGATCAGGCTGCCGGCGGTGGTCCAAGCCAGGAACGGCACCTGGGGCATCATCTCGATCCCGGCCGGCACGGACACCAGGGTGCGTACACCGGGGATCAAGCGCCCCCAGAAAACCACCGCAGCCCCATGGCGGTTAAACCAGCGACGGCTGCGGGCCAGGTCGTCGGGCTTGATGCCAAGCCATTTGCCATGGCGCCCCAGCCACTGGGCAAGCCTCTCCTCATTGATCAAGCGGCCGATCCCGTACCAGAACCAAGCCCCCAGCACCGTGCCGAGCAGCCCAGCCAGAACGGTGGGGATCAGTTCCAGGCGGCCCTGGTAGACCAGATAGCCGCCGTAGGGCATCACCACCTCGGAGGGGATGGGCGGAAAGACGTTTTCCAGCAACATCACCAGGGCAATCACCGCGTAGCCCATCAGCGGATTGGCCTCCACCGCAGAGCCGATCAGATCCGGCAGACCCTCAATAAACGACTGCATCAGCGGAAAGCCATAGGCATGAGCTGATTAAGGTAAGCAAAGCCCCCTAGGAATAGCAATCCCACAGGAATAGCAATCTCTTAGGAATACCAATACAGCTATCAACCAGGATTCACGAGAGGGCCTAAGAATGAATGGCCCCACCCCATACCCAGCCCATGCCAATGGGGTGACTACTTCGTGATGAGCCCAACCCTGCCAGCCACTGATCCAGAGGCCCGCGCCCAGGCGCTGCTGGCCCAGCTGAGCACCAGCGAGAAGCTCAACCTGCTGGATGGCGACACGCCGTTCTGGTCGGGCATGGTCGACATCGCCCTGCGGGATGCCTCCCACCGCCATCCCTGGCCGGCTGGTCAGCTGCCGCGGCTGGGCCTGGGCGGCCTCCACTTCGTGGATGGGCCGCGCGGCGTTGTGCTGGAGGGCGGCGCCACCACCTTTCCGGTGCCCATGGCCCGAGGCGCCAGCTGGAATCCTGAGCTGGAGGAGCGCATCGGCGCTGCGATCGCTCGGGAGGCTCGCAGCTTCGGGGCTAACTGGCTGGCGGCGGTGTGCGTAAATCTGCTGCGCCATCCGGGCTGGGGTAGGGCTCAGGAGACCTATGGCGAGGACCCCCTGCACGTAGGCGCGCTGGGGGCGGCGATGACCCGGGGCATCGGGCGCCATGCCATCGCCTGCGTCAAGCATTTCGCCTGCAATTCAATCGACAGCTCCCGCTTCCTGGTGGATGTGCAGGCCAGCCCGCGGGTGCTGCAGGAGCTATATCTGCCCCAGTTCCGGGCCTGCATCGAGGCTGGCGCCGGCACGGTGATGAGCGCCTACAACCGGGTAAACGGCCAGTGGTGCGGCGAGAACGGGGAGCTGCTCTCGCGGATTCTCAAGGGCCGCTGGGGCTTCCAGGGCCTGGTGGTGAGCGACTTCATCTTCGGGGTACGCAACGGAATCGCCGCCCTGCAGGCCGGCCTAGACCTGGAGATGCCGTTCGGGATGATCTTTCTGGGCTCCCTGCCGGATGCCCTGGCCGAGGGCCGATTGGCGATGGAGAGGATCGATGACGCCGTGCTGCGCCAGCTACGGCTGCAGCTGCGCATCCCCTCCGGCGAGGTCCCGCCATCGGTGCGCCGCTGCCCGGAGCATCTGGCCCTGGCCCGCGAGGCGGCGCGCCAGGGAATCGTGCTGCTGCGCAACGAGCCGCTTCTCGACGGCCAGCCGGTATTGCCGCTGCTGAATCTGGGCTCCCTGGCGGTGATCGGGGAGCTGGCGGATCGGCTGAACCTCGGCGACCGCGGCTCCTCGGACACCCGTCCGCCGACGGGAGCGGCGGTAACGCCACTGCAGGGCCTGCGGCAGGCGAGGCCGAATCTGCCCATCCACTACAGCGATGGTTCCAACCCCGAAGCGGCGGCTGGGCTGGCGGCTACCTGCGATGGGGCCGTGGTGGTGGTGGGGCTTGATTGGCGCCAGGAGGGGGAACACATCCACCCCGGCGATATCGCCCCGATCCTGGAGCAGATCCCCCCACCGAACTGGCTGCTGCGCAGTCGCCTCTGGCCGGCCACCAGGCCCCAATGGCGGCGGGTCACCAAGCTGATCGCCTGGCTCACAAGCCATGCCTCAGCTCGCCAGGGAGGCGACTTCGCCGCCGGAGATCGCACCGATCTGGGCCTGCCGCCGGCCCAGGTGGCATTGATCCGGAGCGTGGCTGCCGCCAACCCGCGCACGGTGGTGGTGCTGATGGGCGGCGGTGCCATCCGCTGCAGTGACTGGGATCGGTTGGTACCGGGCCTGCTGCTGCTCTGGTAC
>NZ_JAGQCR010000002.1:0-47273 GCF_024346295.1 Cyanobium sp. BA20m-14 | reverse complement strand
TCTGAGGCGGCGAAGAGGGCGGTGGAATGGGTTCAGGAACGCCAACGCTCAGCACGGGTCTTCAAAGAGCAGCAGGAGGCGGAGCACCAACACGCTCTGGAGATCTACTGGGAACGGTGGTATGCCCGTGAGAGCAGCAAGCGCAAGACCCAACGCAACTTTGCCCGTTGGAGCAGTGACACTCGCCTCAAGTGGGATGGACAGTTCTATGGGGTGAAGCACCAACCTTGGTCACAGAAGTCAGTGGAGAAGATCACCACTGCTGACTTTGCGGACTACTGGGCGGTGCTGGATGCCCGCAGAACCGCCACTAACGATATGGGAGGCACCAAGGCACAGCAGAAGACGCTGATACGGGAACTACTCAAGGAAGCACGATCTGACTTCCCCCACCTGTCGATTCCAGATTTCCCTTCCATCTCCAGACAGATCAAGCAGGTTCAGCACCTGAAGCGATCTGACTGGGATCGACTGATGGGAAAGATCGTTGAACTCTCAGAAGGAGCAGCAAGGGCAGACCTCACGCCCCAGCAATACAAGGTGCTGGAGTGGAAACCTGCGAATCGCCTGAACCAGCGGAACTGGGTCGATCTCTACGACACCCTCAACCTGATGTGGTTCTTCTACTTACGGGCAGAAGACCTTCCACGACTCAGAGCGGAGTGGTTTCAGGATCACGGCGAAGAAATCATCTGCCTACTGGAGCAGACCAAAGGAAACCGACCTCAACAGCGAACGACCCACTACCGACCTGATGCGATTGCGAACTGGAGGCGGATGAACCTGAGACGCCCAAAAGGGTTGCTGGTGTTCCCGCACATCAAAAGGTCGGAATCGAACATCTCAGGAACCCTCAAGAAGAATCTGAACGACCTGTTGAGGTATGTGCTCGACCAGTGCGCCCCGCCAATCCCTTCTCAAAGTGTGACGATGACCAATATTCGCCATACGGCATTTCGCCTCACATTGGAGGAGATGCCTTCATTGGGGCAAGCACCAGACATTTATGCCTTCGCTGAGAACGGGATGACCTCAGAACCAATGCTCCAGCGCACATACCTGCGCTTCATTGAGCAGGAAGCAACTGCCAAGCGGGCACGGGCACAGATCCGCCCAGGGGAGTGGTCAATGGTGAAGAGGGTTGAACTCTGAGGACTTTCTACGCACCGACTCCTCCACGGATTTTTTCTCAAGGGATTTTTTTGAAGTCAAGAGGAATACCTTGTAGGTTAGGTTCCCTGATTTATTTTCAACTGCTGACTCACGAATTCTCAACGCATCAATCAGCGATAAGAGCATTGTGAATCTCCATCAGCAGGAGGCGCGGGAACTTCTGGTTCATCAAACGCCAGTGTCCATCTGGCGAAATGACCAAACAGAATGACCGTGTGCCTTTGGAAAACTCCAGTTTTCTCAAAATCTCCCGTTGGTCTTCGTCATAAAGATTTTCAGGGTTCTCCAGGGCATAATCGGCAATGTTGTCCTCCAGAACTGCCTGTATGGCATCCAGTGCTCTCAGGTCGTCGTCTTTTTCGGAAAGTGGTCGGGAGTCGTGAATGGAGCAGGTCATCTGGTTAGTCCTGTATCAATAGCAGCAAAGGTCTCCTGCACCTCCAGTTCCACCAAGATCCGCTTCTGAATGTCCAACTCCCGCATCAGGTAGTCGTAGGTCTCAGGAAGGTAGTGATCCAGGGACACCAGTTGATCCTCCAAGAAACGGATCTTGGAAAGCGCCTGCTGCTTACTTGAGTTGTCCATATGCCGATTGAATAATTTTCTTGAGAAACTGCTCTGGTTTCAGGCGGTTTCGCTTGGCGACCTCAAGAAGCATTTCGTATTCAACGGAATCCAAGAGGATTGGTTTTGCCATAGTCATACCACTGTTTGCTTATACTTCTCATACCATCTGTAATGGGTCAGGAGGAAGTGAAGGGTTCCCGTCCTGGAGCGCCTCAAGGACTTGGAGAGGAACTCAAACTCCTCAAATGTGTCCTGATGCTTTTGTCCAAAGAAAATATTGATTGATCTTCCTTCGGGGCAAAGAGTTTGATTCATTTAGTTTTGATATAATTGTCTTCTTTCTATTTAGTTCCTGGAGAACTCCAAGTCAGAGTTTTCAATGTCCAGCACCAAGTCCGAATCCTGATGGTGCTTGAATCGGTAGTAGTCCTTGAGGTTATAGTTGGCGTGATGCTCGCGGATCCAGGGTTTCAGGATGAACCCTTTGTTCTCTACTGAGTTGCTGGTGGAGAAGCGATGAAACCCTTTGGCAACCTTTTGATGAATCAACCAATCCAAGTGAATCCAGGAATCATAAGGTTCAGGACATTCCTCAAGGTGAAAGTGGGTGTGGTAGGCGATCTTGTAGCGGGGATTTGAGGAGTCTTGAGGATTGATATTTACAGGTGCTTTTTCGTGAAACCAAATGATTCTTGGACGCTCAGGAGGATTCGGAATCTTCTTGGGTTTCGTGTTCAGGAGGGCACATAAAAACTTGTTTCGGAAGTGCCTTGTCTCCTTCACTGCTGAAGTGTAATCAGCAATAAATGGTTGCCATTGGATATTGCCGAACCAGTGGGGTTGGAAAACCTCCTGGAATTGGTATTCAACTATTGCCTTATGGATCTTAGAGGAATCCTGAGTAGTCCTAAGTTCTCTGAATACTGGTGAGTTCTTGAGTTGTCCTGATTCATTCACACGCTTTGCGTGTGAATGTTGCTCACTGCGCTCGCAACGGTCTTCTGTGCAATTCATAGTTGACAAGGAAGTATTACTTTATTGATTCAGGCGCCTTGGTCTTTCTGGATTTCAGAACCCTTATGAGTTCTCACTTCTTATTCCTCTGTGGAATGGACATTTCCCAGCAAATCCCTATATTCATTTCGTTTCCACAAAAGACCTCTGCCTGATGCTTCCGCGATTTGATTGTCTCCAGTAATTATATAGCAGATTTGACATTTTAGCAACCAACCTGCGATAAAGCGCCGTCTAAGACCGCACAGAAACATTGCGGACTTACATTCTTTTTGCTCTTTTCAATGAGTACTCCGACCTCTAAAGATTTACCCTGAAGTATCTGTTGAGAAAATCAGGGTGTTTTCACTCTGTCTCGCTGATGATGCGGCGAATAGTGGAGAGAGCAAGTCCCGTCTGCTCTCTGATGGAGCGGTAAGAGCACCCTTCATCCCTCAAGCGCAGCACCAGGCGCTCTTTGGCGTGGTTGGTCTTAGGTCTGCCTCCAAGTTTTCCGCCTGTTTCCCGCCGATGCTGAACGCTCTCCAGAGTCCTCTCACGGATAAGTGACCGCTCCACCTCTGCCAGACCCGTCAGGAGTCCGATCAGCACAGGGGCGAACTTCCCCATCGCCTTCGTATTCACCAAATTGTCCAGAGTGCGAATGTAAATGCCCCGATCCTGGAGGTCGTGGAGACGGTTTATGACACTCCGCTGATCCCTGCCCAAGCGATCCAATTTCGCCACCACCAGTTCGTCACCCTCCACCAGGGCATTCAGTGCCGCCTGGAGTTGAGGTCGGTTTTTCTCCACCGTCCTGGTGCTGATGGTCTCCTGGAAAACCACCGCACACCCTGCCGCCTTCAGAGCGGAGACCTGAGCGTCAGTGTTTTGGTGGGTGGTGGAGCAACGGGCGTATCCAACGCTTCGGGCAGTCACTGTTCCAAAAAGAGGTGTTATGGAAACCATAGCACCCGAACACAGTTTTTGGAACAGTCAGACGCCTGTTTCGGGGGTTCCTGGCGATGATCTGGTTTCCGTTCGGTTTTTAGAACGCCTTGTAGTGGATTTCAGATAAAGGCGGACAAAAACCATAGATAAAATTAATACTTGTTTGGATCAATACTTGTGAATAAGTCGCTTTGCGCTATTGCGCCGAACTGGAATAATCAAAAAAACCGCCCTCGCGGAGTACTTTTCTTAGCAGTCCCGCCAATTCGCCACTTGCCGCTTCTGTTATGTGACCATTGTCGTGCCATATTGGCGCTCCAGATAATGTATATTGCCCACAAGTTTCACTGCTGCATAATCCCGCTCGCAGCGGAGCATAAAATATATTTTGACTTCTTCTTGCGAGTTCATGCGCTTTGCTGTCAAATTGCCAATACGCCATTTTATTGGCACTAATAGGTTTTTGACAGTTATTATAATTTGGGAATGGGCGCCAAAGTTCCTTGCTACAGAGTTCAGGTTGTTTTCCTGGTGGATAAGTTCCGTCAAAGATGACAACGGGGACTTTTGTATCATGAAGGTGATTGGCGAACGCCTCTATGTGGGAAAAGTATTCGGGTGTTGATCGCGCAAGAAAATCACCGTCTCGCAATGCCTGACCTATGAAAACGACATCTCCAGGTTTTGCCAGTTTCCGAACATACTTGCTTGCTTCTTCAACATATTTGGCGCACTTTGCTGTTGAGTCAATGGACTCACTGATCATGCTGTCTGGCAAGAAGGCGCACCCATATCCCATCGTTAGATATTTAATTGTATGCTCTGGGAATGCATTTTTTGCGGCGATCAAGTAATTTCGGGCATGACTGTCTCCCAACAGGAAACCTGTGGATTGATTCTTTGTGGTGGAAGATGAAGAACCGAGACAATTGATCATAATCTGCTTAGAAAACTCGCCTTTGACATGGCAGTATTCAATGTATCTCCCCTCTTTGTCATGCCACCATGTGGAAAGGATGACTGGGTTGCTCGTTGGTAGCGCAATCTTGCTGGCATATCGCTTCGCGTATTGAATTAACTGGGGCGCCACGCCGCTGGCGGATAGTGCAGTGGAGGCGAGAATGCCTACTCCTCCCACTATTGCCAATGTTCTTGCGATCTGCCGCTTAGTCTTCCGAATTGGTGTTTCTATTTTTGCGTATGAAAGCATTGCCAGACCGAGCATCACTCCGATTTGAATCGGCACAGACCACCAGTGAATGCCGATAGTCCAACGACTTATTGAAAGGACAGTCCAGTGCCATAAGTAGAGCGAATAAGAAATCAAACCGATATAAACGACCTTCTCAAGAGTAAAAAACTGGTAAGCAGTAGTCCCCTTCTTCAGGCAGGCGATCAGAACTGCTGACAGCACCACTATTCCAATTGTTGCGGGAACCGCTGCTGCAACTGGCAAATACATCACCCCAACCATCGCTGCCACAACGAGGAGTGGGGGAATTTGCTCCAGTGCTTGCTCAATCCGTGCCCTCTTCAGAAATCCAATGAAGACCAGGCATCCTGCTGCCATCTCCCAAAGGCGGGTGGGCATCAGAAAGTAAGCGGCAGGTTGATTGACCTGATAGAGGTAAATGAATCCGATAAGTGAAGCGATCGTTAGTGCCCCAACCCAAAAGAACAGGTTTCGTGCTCCTTTCGCTGTCTGCCGCCCGAACCCCGAGAACCAGATCAGGAATGGGAACAGCAGGTAGAACTGCTCCTCAACACCCAGTGACCAGGTATGGACGAATGGATTTAGTTCGGTTGATTGGGCAAAATAATCCGTTGATGTTTTGAGCAGATATAAATTTGACAAACCAAAAAGCGAGGTAATCCCCGTCTTCAGCGCCACCCCTGGATCGGGATTGAAAAGCGAAATCAGCACACTGGTGATCAGGACGAAGACCACCAGCGCAGGCACCAGGCGCTTGATCCTCCGCTCATAAAACCCCGACAGGAAATCCAGGAAGTTCTTGGACTCCCTTCCCGCCAGCGATGAAGTAATCACATACCCAGAGATTACAAAGAAAATATCAACGCCCAAATATCCGCTTGGCAGTAGATCCTTGTTGAAATGGTTGATGATGACGGCAACCACCGCAAATGCCCTTAGACCGTCAATTTCTGGTCTGTATTTGCTGCTTGGAGTCGTCGGCATATCAGGTGCGTCAGGACTGGTTGCAACAGTTCCACTTTATGCGGGTTGCGATCACTGCCTTTCTTTCCTGACCTCCCATCTGTCACCAGGCAGTTATGCATTCCCTGCATAGATTTCGGATCTGATGGGTTGGGTGCTGGTTCCTCTCGTTTTTCTGCCCTGAGCACTGCCATCAACAGGTTTCAAATCGCGAGGTGCGTCCTCCTGGCACGGTTCCAGCGTCTCTCTGAAGCGTTTGCTGCTGGTTGAGGCGCCCAGGAGGTGCCTACTGATCAAGGGGTCTCCACCAGCAGGAGTTTGACGCCAAGTGCCATCAGGGGGCGCAGCAGGGTCTTGTAGATGCTCTGAGGGCGGTTGAGGGTGCCTCGGGGCGCCCAGGCGGTAGGTGGAAGGTGAGGGTGCCTCGGAAACAACCTGCTGCGAACAGTGGGAAGGTTAATTCTGGGAACCGCTGAGACCACCCCAGTCAGACCCCTCTTCACCTTCCACTCACCTTCCGCCAGAGCAGGTTCAGAATCAAAGAGCAACACTCGGAAAACCCCACATATAGTGTTCAAGGGCGTCAAAAGGACCCAGGAAGCACCAAATATGGTGGGTTCGGAACTCTCTCAAAAAAGGCGGCACCCAGATTCGAACTGGGGGTAAAGGATTTGCAATCCTCTGCCTTACCACTTGGCCATGCCGCCGCACTGGGAGCAAACTCCCTGCAGCGGATCGTATCAGCCATGGCATGCCCACCCCGCCGTTGAACCGTCTACTGGTTCTGAGCAACGGCCACGGGGAGGATCTGATCGCCCAGCGCATCCTGCAGGCCCTGCGCAGCCGCCGCCCGGATGTGGAGATTCGGGTGCTGCCCCTGGTGGGTTTGGGCGAGGCGTTCGCCGCGGCAGAAGCCGCTGGCCAGCTGCAGAGGATCGGGCCCCAGCTGCGGCTGCCAAGCGGCGGCTTCAGCAACCAGAGCCTACGGGGTCTGGTCCGCGACCTGGCCGCCGGCCTACCCCTGCTGAGTTGGCGCCAATGGCAGCTGGTGCGGCGGTGGGCGCGCCAGGGCGATCCGCTGCTGGCCGTCGGCGACCTACTGCCCCTGCTGCTGGCCTGGAGCGGCGGCGGCCGTTTCGGCTTCATCGGCACGCCCAAAAGTGATTACACCTGGGCCTCGGCGGGGCCGCCGAACTGGGGCGCCACGCCGCTGGCGGATAGCTACCACCGCTGCAAGGGCAGCGAATGGGATCGGTGGGAGTGGGCCCTGATGGGCAGCCGGCGCTGCCGGCTGGTGGCCGTGCGCGACCGGCTCACCGCCAGGGGATTGCGGCGCCATGGGGTGGCGGCCCTGGCCCCTGGCAACCCGATGCTGGATGGCTTCCCCCAGGCCCCTCTGCCGGCCTGGCTGGCGAGCCAAAGGCGCCTGATCCTGCTGGCCGGCAGCCGCCTGCCCGAGGCCCTCGGCAACGCCCGCCGGCTCCTGGAGTGCCTGGCGCTCTGGCAACCAAACCAGCCGGCCACAGCGCTGCTGGCCTCAGGGTCAACGCCCACGGCCCAGGCCTGGCAGGTTCTGCTCACCCAGGCGGGATTCACACCGGAGGCCCCAACCGCGGAGGTCGCCGCCACCGGCGCCACGGCCAGCTGGCGGCTGGGACGGCTAACCGTGCTGCTGGGCCAACACAGCTTCACGCGCTGGGCGAGCTGGGCCGAGCTGGGGCTGGCCACCGCCGGCACCGCCACCGAACAGCTGGTGGGGTTGGGGGTGCCGGCCCTCTCCCTGCCGGGGCCGGGGCCCCAGTTCAAGGCCGGCTTTGCCCGCCGCCAGAGCCGCCTGCTCGGAGGGGCTGTGCAGCCCTGCTCCAGCCCCCAGCAGCTGGTCGATCGGCTGCGGCAGCTGCTCGCCGACCCCTCCGAGCGGGCCCGACTCGCCGCCATCGGCCGGCGCCGAATGGGCCCCAACGGCGGCAGCGCCCAGCTGGCGGCCCTGGTGGAGCAGCGTCTACTGGGATGATGCGGCGATCTCTTGCTTGCGTCGCCATGGCCGGCATCCCCGATCGGGCCTACAACGCCGCCTGCGGCCTGCTGGCCAGCCAGCTGGGTATCAGCCTGGCGGCCGCCCGCCGCAAAGTTGACGTCAAGGCATCCCAGCAGGGCTTCCGGGACACCCCAGCCAAACTGGCCCTGGCCGGACAGATGCTGACGGAAGCCCAATCCAGCGGCACCAACAACCAGGAATTGCTCACCTCCCTACTTGAGGCGGTGGGCAACGATAAAAACTTCATGGTCGAAGATTGAGCCCTGCTCGAAGACTGATTCCTGGCCTGGCGAGCCCTGCTTAGCGGTTGCCGCCGCTGGAGTGCTCGAACAACAGGTGATAGCGCTGGCGGTCGAGGTCGGCGAACACCGGGATGCAGCCAAAACACCGCTGGGCCAGCTCCCAGCGCCCTTCGCGCTGGAGCATGGTTTCCAACCGATCCCGGGCCGGCAACAGGTAGCGCACGTCCCCTGCCGCATAGGCCAGCTGGACATCGGAGAGATCTTCAACCCGACCCCAGTCCGAGCTCTGGGCCTGCTTGTCGAGCTCCACCCCCACCAGCTCCTGCACCACCTCCTTGAGCCCATGGCGGGGGCTGTAGGTGCGCCCCAGGCGACTGGCCACCTTGGTGCAGAAAATCGGATTCACGGTGATGCCGAGGTTTTCAGCCAGGGCCGCCACATCAAAGCGGGCAAAGTGAAACACCTTCTCAATCGCCGGGTTTTCCATCAGGGCCTGCAGCCGGGGGGCGGCGGACTGGCCGCGCGATAGGCGGATACAGCAGACGTTGTCGTGGTCGTCGCAGACCTGCACCAGGCAGAGCCGATCGCGGCCGTGGATCAGGCCCATCGCCTCGGTGTCCACCGCCAGGGCCCTCGCGCCGGCATAGAGGGCTGCCCACTCCCCATCGAGGTCGCCGTCAAACACGGCGAACCGGGCTGGTGCCGGCAGGTTGCTGGGGGTGGAGGAGGCGGCCATAGAAATGGAACAGGAGCCCGTCCATGCTGCCAAGCCACATCGCGGCCCGCCGGCGGCAGAATGGCCGCCATGGCCAACCTCGGATCCACCCTCGTACTGACCTTGCTGCTGGCCATCGGCCTGGTTTTCTTTCTGCGGGCCGCCAGCAAAGACCGCACCACAGTGGTGGAGGTGCGCTCGTCACGGCCGCCCCTGGAGGTGCTGGGCCGACTCAGCGAGTGGCTCCTGCAACGGGGCTGGCAGGCCGAATCCAGCGATCCCGAGCGGCGCCACCTCTGCTTTCGCGCCCAGGTGGCCGCCAGCCCCTGGTTGGCCGTTCTGCTCTCGCTGCTAGGAGCAGTGGGCGCAGCCTGCCTCGCTCTGGTGCTGCGTCAGCTCCTGCCTTCCCTGGGCTGGTGGCCCCTGCTGCTGGCCCTGCTCGGGCCTGCGGCCGGAATGATCTATCGCAACAGGGCAAGGCGAGCCGAAACCCTCGAGCTGAGGCTGATCAGCCACGACAGCGCTACCGGCAGTGCCCTGCGCCTGCGCGCCCACCGCGATGAACTGATTGCCCTAGAGCTCGAACTCGGGCCCCAGCTCGGCCTATTCAGCGACGGCAACCTGCTCAGCTCCCCCATCTGACCCCAAAGCCATGGATCGTCATCGCTGGGTGGGGGCCGCCCTGATCGGGGTTCTCTGCCTAGGCACCGCCGCCACGGCCCAAGCTCCCGTGATCGCCAACGTCGATCCGCTGACGGGGCCCCGCAGCCGCCTGAGCAAAGACTGGCTGGGCACGGTCCCCATGGCCAGCCAACCGGAGATTCTGGTGCTGGCTGGCCATGCCGATTCCCAGGGGATCGGTGGCGCCGGCACGGCGGGAGCGGCTGTGGACCTGGGCGGGGCCAAACCGATGCGGGCCACCATGCGCGACGAGCTCCACTGGAACCTGCTCACCGCCCAGGCGGTCGTTTCCCTGGGCCAGCGGCGGGGCCTGGCGATCCGCTTCTACGATCCGCCCCTGCGCACGATTGTCAACGGCGATGATCCCCGCACGAACTGGAGCGTTGGCAAAGCCCACGCCGCAGCTGGTGGCTACGCCCTCGAGATCCACTACGACGCCTATGGACCCGACGGCGTGGGGTCGGGGCTGATCCCGCCGCTGCATCGCCCCCCCAGCCTTCTCGATGAAAGCCTGGCGGCGGCCTTTGGCCCCTATCCCCTCCACTATCGCGATGGCCTGGGGGCGCCGCGGCGCGGCATCGCCATTCTCGAAATCGGCAAGCTCGAAGGGCCCCTCGAAGCCGCCCTGCGCGATCCCAGCCGCAGCGCGGCCACCATCGATGCCATTGCCCTACGGGTGGTGGAGGCGATCGAAAGGGGCCTGGGCCGCGAACCCGCCCAGGCCCTTACCCAGCCCCTGAGCCAGCCCCAGCCCCTAGCTGTCAGCTCACCGCCTGGTGGGGAGCGCAGCGCGCCTCAAGCGAGCCGTCCTCCAGCCAGTTCTGGGGCCGAGTGAACAGGTCGGTGAGCAGGGCTTCCCGGCTGCCCGGCTCGCTCTGGTAGCCATATTCCCAGCGCACCAGCGGGGGCAGCGACATCAAAATCGATTCGGTGCGGCCATTGGTCTGTAGGCCGAAGATCGTGCCGCGATCAAACACCAGGTTGAACTCCACGTAGCGGCCGCGGCGGTAGAGCTGGAAATCCCTCTCCCGCTCGCCGTAAGCCGTGGGCTGGCGCTGCTCGGCGATCGGCAGGTAGCTAGGCAGGAAGGCATTGCCGCAGGCACTCGCCAGGGCGAACAGCTGCTCCCAGTTCTGCTCGATTGCCCCGAGGCGGTTGCTCCCCGCTGCCGCGGGGCCCTCGGGATCCTGGCCCTTGTAGAGCACCCCAAGGGGGTCCTGGTAGTCGTAGAAAATCCCGCCTACACCGCGGGTCTCGCCGCGATGGCGGAGGAAGAAGTATTCATCGCACCAGGGCTTGAACACCTGGTAGTAGGCAGGGTTGACGCTGTCGCAGGCGTTCTTGAGGCTGCGGTGGAAATGCTGGGCATCGCTGAGGAAGGGGTAGTAGGGGGTGAGGTCGGCACCGCCGCCAAACCACCACACCGGCCCCGCCTCGAAGTAGCGGTAGTTGAGGTGAACCGTGGGGATGTAAGGGTTGCGCGGGTGCAACACCATCGAGGTGCCGGTGGCAAACCAGCGGTGGCCCTTGGCCTCCGGACGCTGGCTGAGGATCGAGGGAGGCAATTCGCTGCCCTCCACCTCGGAGAAGTTCACCCCGCCCTGTTCGAAGACGCGCCCGCCCTTCATCACCCGCGAGCGGCCGCCGCCCCCCTCCGGCCGCACCCAGCTCTCCTCGGCAAAATCGCCCTCCCCGTCAAATTCAGCCAGGCCTGAGCAGATGGAATCCTGAAGGCCCATCAACAGCGCTTTTGCCCTGGTGCGGGAGTCGGCTGGAGGCGCTTCTAAGACCTTGGCCATGGACAGTGCGCCGAAGCGGCGCCGGAAAGGTCCCACCATTTCAGCCCAGCCCTCTCCCCCCAGGAGCCAGGGGGCGGCGCTCACCCTGCCAGCGCCGACCGGATCCAGGCGGATGGCCCCTAGGATCCCAGTTCCTGATTGCAGTCTCGATGGCCTCAGTCGAGCAGGCCCATGCCGCCCTTACGGCCGTCACCGATGCCGGCAGCGGCCGCAGCCTGATCGAGCTTGGCTGGATCCAGGAACCCCGCCTGGTCGGCGAGCGCGCCGTGTTCCTGCTCGCCCTGCCCGGGTTTGCCCAGGCCCAGCGGGATCGGATCGTCACTGAGGCTCGGGCCGCCCTGCTGGCCATTGATGGGGTGAACGAGGTGCAGATCGAGCTGGCCCAGCCCACAGGCGCCGCCCCCATCGGTGCCGCGGGCCATGGGGCGCCTGGCCCTGGAGCCGGTCAGCTCCCCCAGCGCCAAGCCATTGCAGGCGTCAGACAGGTGATCGCGGTGAGCAGTGGCAAAGGTGGCGTGGGTAAGAGCACGGTGGCCGTAAACCTGGCCTGCGCCCTTGCCGCCACCGGACTCAAAGTGGGCCTGCTCGATGCCGATATATACGGACCCAATGCGCCCACCATGCTCGGGGTCGCAGATCGCACCCCAGAGGTGCGCGGCGAGGGCGCCAGCCAGGTGCTCAGCCCGGTCGAATGCTGCGGCATCGCCATGGTGTCGATGGGGCTGCTGATTCAGGAAAACCAGCCCGTTGTCTGGCGCGGGCCGATGCTCAACGGCATCATCCGCCAGTTTTTGTATCAGGTGGATTGGGGCGAGCGGGATGTGCTGATCGTGGATCTGCCCCCTGGCACCGGCGACGCCCAGCTCACCATCGCCCAGGCCGTGCCGATGGCCGGAGCGATCATCGTCACCACCCCCCAGCTGGTATCACTTGCCGATGCCCGCCGCGGCCTGGCGATGTTTGTGCAGATGGGCGTCAGCGTGCTGGGCGTGGTCGAGAACATGAGCGTGTTCATTCCTCCCGACGCACCGGAGAAGCGCTACGCCCTTTTCGGCAGTGGTGGCGGTGCCCGCCTCGCTGAGGAGGCTGGGGTGCCGCTGCTGGCCGAACTACCCCTGGAAATGCCGGTGCGGGAAGGGGGTGATGCCGGTCGGCCGGTGGTGCTCTCCCATCCCGAATCCGCCAGCGCCCAGGCCCTGATGGCCCTGGCCCGGCGCATTGGCGCGGCCCACCTGGTGCCGGCCTGAGAGCCATGCTGAGCCAGTCAGGGCGGCGCAATAAGAGGGTCTTCGGCGCCGGCGGTGGCCGCAGCAGTCCCCTGGCCAGGTTGGACCTGGTGCTCTGGGGCGTTCCTTTGGCCCTGGCAGCGCTGGCCGGCATCCTGATCGCCAGCACCCAGCGCCAGGCCAATTACGCCGACTGGTACCAGCACTGGGTGACGGCGGCGGTGGGCATGGTGGTGGCCCTGCTGCTGGCCCGGCTGCCCCTGGAGCGCCTGCTTCCTTTCAAGTGGCCGATCTACATCGCGATGGTGGCCAGCCTGATCGCGGTGCGCCTGGTGGGCACAAGTGCCCTGGGGGCCCAGAGCTGGATCAACATCGGCGGTTTTTACGTCCAGCCCTCGGAATTTGCCAAGCTCGGCGCGATCCTGCTGCTCGCCGAGGTGCTGGCCCGGCACCCGGTTGATCGCCCCGTAGATCTGGTGCGGCCTGTGGGCCTCATCTCCCTGCCCTGGCTGCTGGTGTTCGTGCAGCCCGACCTGGGCAGTTCCCTGGTCTTCGCAGCCGTGCTGCTGGTGATGCTGTTCTGGGCGGGGATGCCCGGAGCCTGGGTGCTGTTGCTGCTATCGCCCCTGGTGACAGCCATCACGGCCGGCACCCTGCCGGTGCTGCTGCTGGGCTGGATTCCTCTGGTGGGCTGGATGGCCTGGAAAAGCCTTCCCTGGAAAAGGGTGGCCCTGGCGATCAGCCTGGCGGTGCAAGGGCTGTTTGCCGTGGCAACACCCTGGTTATGGCAGCACGGCCTGCGGCCCCACCAGCGGGCCAGACTGACCCTCTTCCTCGATCCGGGCCAGGACCCCCTCGGGGGGGGCTACCACCTGCTGCAGAGCACGGTGGGTATCGGCTCCGGACAGATCTGGGGAACAGGGTTGATGCAGGGATCCCTCACCAAGCTGCGTTTCATCCCGGAGCAGCACACCGATTTCATCTTCAGCGCCCTGGGGGAGGAAACGGGTTTCCTGGGCTCGGTGCTGGTTGTGGCGGGTTTCGCCCTGCTGATGGCCAGGCTGCTGCAGATCGCGGGCCGGGCCCGCAGCGACTACGAGGCCCTGGTGGTGGTAGGAATCGGCGCGATGCTGATGTTTCAGGTGGTGGTGAATATCAATATGACCATCGGCCTCGGACCGATCACCGGCATCCCCCTGCCATGGCTGAGCTACGGACGTTCCGCCATGATTGTTAACTTCATAGCCCTCGGCCTATGTGCCTCCGTGGGCCGCCGGGGCCGAACAGCCCAGGGAGCCTGGTGAGCCTGGCCGACCTACGGAGTGCCCTGGCGGACGGCGTGCCGGCCGGCGTCAGCAGCGAAGACAGCGTGCGGCGCCAGTGGTGGGCGGCCCTGGCCACCCTGCAGGAGGACTTCCTGCTACCGATGCAACCCCTCAAAGGGCTGTGGCTGGCGGCCCCCCTGCCTGCCCTCTACGAGCCGGTGCTGTTGCAGCAACTCCAGGGCTGGGTGTGGGCGCCCAGGGAACTCGCCGACCTGCTGACGAGCTCCGCTCCCCTGCTGGGGGGAGCGGGCAGCTCCCCAACCGGGGAAGCGGGCGCAAGCGGTTTCCAGCGGCTTCCCCTGGAGCCGGCCGATGGCACCGATCCGCTGCTGCTAGTGATGACCCCCCGCCTGCAGGTGGCGCTCTGCCTCGATGGTCCCCCTGAGGGCCGGCGCCTGATCGCCCGATTCGACCCGGAGGCCCTTTCCAAAGCCCTCAACCTGATCCACGGACGCCTGCTAGTCAGCGACCCCGGGGCCTCGACGGCCCTACGCACCGCCCTGGAGGAGCTGGGCCCCCTGCGCAGCGAAGAGCAGCTGGGGGTGCGGTTCTGGCCCCGGGTGGGGGAACGGCTCGCCGCCATCGCGCCGAGCCTCACCCTCCAACCCCTGGTGCACGGGGGCAAGGGTCGGGACCGATCCCCCACTGACATCCCCCGGGAGGTGAGTAGCGAACTGGCCCTGCTCGAAGCGCTCACCCACGAGGTGCGAACTCCCCTCGCCACAATTCGCACCCTGATTCGCTCCTTGCTGCGGCGCGGCGACCTGCCGCCGCTGGTGCGCGGGCGCCTCGAGCAGATCGATGGCGAATGCAGCGAGCAGATCGATCGATTTGGCCTGATCTTTCTGGCGGCCGAGCTCCAGCGCCAGCCAGGCAACGACCAGCCCCTGGGCCAAAACGATCTGGCCCGCACCGACCTCAGCCAGGTGCTGCTTCAGCAGCAGGAACTGTGGAAACGGCAGCTGGCCCGCCGCGGCCTGGAGTTGGAATTGTTGGTCCCAGCTGGCCTTTCGCCCGTGCTCAGCGATCCGGCCCGGCTGGAAACCATGCTCGGCGGCCTGATCGACCGGTTCAGCCGCAGCCTTCCCGCCGGCAGTCAGGTCAGCGTCAGCCTGCTGCCGGCAGGTTCCAGGCTCAAGCTGCAACTGAGCAGCGAGGGCCATCGCCCGGAAGAGCCGGTGCTGGATGGCAAGGGCGACCAACGGGAGCTGGTGGGTCCGGTGCTGAGCTGGAACCCCGCCACCGGCAGCCTGCAGCTCAGCCGCCAGGCCACCCAGCGACTGTTCCATCGCCTCGGCGGTCGTCTCACCGAACGCAGCGGCAGTGGCCTGACCGTTTTTTTCCCCGTGTGCTGAGCGGCCGGTTTGTTGACGGGTGTGAAGACTGCGGGCGAAGCGCAGAACGGGCCAAAACCTCAGTGCTAGCTTCCGGTTGAAACGTTCCAAAGCCATGGCAGCTACGGCGCTCAGCGGTCAACTCCCGAAGTACCTCGGCAGCACCGGCGGCCTGCTGAATTCCGCCGAAACGGAGGAGAAATACGCAATTACCTGGAGCAGCCCGAAGGAACAGGTGTTTGAGCTGCCCACTGGCGGGGCCGCCCACATGAACGAGGGCGACAACCTGATGTACTTCGCCCGCAAGGAGCAGTGCCTGGCCCTCGGCACCCAGCTGCGCACCAAGTTCAAACCCAGAATCGAGGATTACAAGATCTACCGGATCTATCCCGGTGGGGACACCGAATTCCTGCACCCCAAGGATGGCGTCTTCCCGGAGAAAGTGAACGAAGGTCGCCCCATGGTGGGCCACAACCCCCGCCGGATCGGCGCCAACCCCAATCCGGCCAACCTCAAGTTCACCGGCAAGAACAGCTTCGACGCCTGAATCGCGTCGACCAACTCCCATAAGGGCGGGGCCTGGGTGCCCCGTTTTTTTTGCCCGCCAAACCGATGCCGAGCACCGATCGCGATGGCTTAGCCCAGCAGGCGTTTCTGGACATGGTGGCAGCCGGCCACAACTTCATTCCCCTCTGGAAACGCTGGCCCGCCGACTTGGAAACGCCCCTCACCACCTGGCTGAAGGTGGGAGCAGCAAGTGAGCACGGCGTGCTGCTGGAGTCGGTGGAAGGCGGCGAGCGCATCGGGCGCTGGAGCTTCGTGGTCAGCGACCCCCTCTGGACCCTCACCAGCCGCGGCGAGAGCAGTGAGCGCCAATGGCGCGATGGCCGCTGCCAAACCCTGCAGGGCAACCCCTTCGAGCTGCTGCGCGAGTGCCTGGAGCCCCTCTCCAGCCCGCCGATTCCGGGGCTGCCTCCGGTGGGCCAGCTGTTTGGCTTCTGGGGCTACGAACTGATCCGCTGGATCGAGCCGATTGTGCCGGTGCACCAGCCCGGGGAGGACTCCCCCCCGGATGGGTCCTGGATGCTCGCCGACAGCCTGCTCGTGTTCGACCAGGTGAAGCGCCAGATCACCGCCGTGGCCTACGCCGACCTCAGCGGCGGCCAAGACCGGCAGATGGCCTACACCGCCGCTGCCGCCCGCATCAGCGCCCTGGAAGAGCGTATGCAAGCCCCCCTGCCGGCCTCGGTGACGCCCCTGCGCTGGCACGACGCCAGTCCGGCTGAGATGGCCCAGAGCCTGATCACCAGCAGCAACTTCGGCCAGGAGGCATTCGAGGCGGCGGTGCTCCAGGGCGAACACCACATCGAAGCGGGGGATGTATTCCAGCTGGTGCTTAGCCAGCGGCTGGAAACCCGCATTGACCGCGATCCCTTCGAGCTCTACCGCAGCCTGCGCATGGTGAATCCTTCGCCCTACATGGCCTTCTTCAACTTTGGCGGCTGGTATCTGATCGGCTCCAGCCCCGAGGTGATGGTGAAGGCCGAACCAATCCCGGAGGGGGGAGTGAAAGCCTCGCTGCGGCCGATCGCAGGCACCCGCCCCCGCGGTCGCGACGAAGCGGAAGACCTGGCCCTAGAAAAAGAGCTGCTGGCCGATCCCAAGGAACGGGCCGAGCACGTGATGCTGGTGGACCTCGGCCGCAACGACCTGGGCCGCGTCTGCCAGCCCGGCACCGTGAAGGTGGGCGAGCTGATGGTGATCGAGCGCTATTCCCATGTGATGCACATCGTCAGCCAGGTGGAGGGACTGCTGGCCGAGGGGCAAACCGTGTGGGACCTACTGATGGCCTCCTTCCCCGCCGGCACCGTCAGCGGCGCCCCCAAAATCCGCGCCATGCAACTTATTCATGCCCTGGAGCCGGATGCCCGGGGCCCCTACTCCGGGGTGTACGGCGGAGTTGACCTGGGCGGCGCCCTCAACACCGCCATCACCATTCGCACCATGGTGGTGCTGCCCCATCCAGAGGGGGGCTGGCGGGTGCAGGTGCAGGCCGGCGCCGGGGTGGTGGCCGATTCCAACGCTGCTGCCGAATACCAGGAAACCCTCAACAAGGCCCGCGGCATGCTCAAGGCAATTGCCTGTCTGCTGCCCCCCCAGCCATGAAGGATCCCCTGTTGCTCAAGGGCTTTGAAGTGGAGCTCTACACCGGTCGGGCCGACGGCACGGTGGTGGGTTGCTCAGCGGCGGCGGCGGCAGCCCTGGAGGGCTTCGTGACCGAGCCCGACCAACGCAACCTGGAATACATCACGCCCCCCGATGCCAGTTACGCGCGCCAGCTACAGCTGCTGATCGAGCCGCGTCAGCGCCTGCGCCGGTGGCTGGCCAGCCGCCAGCTCACCCTGCTGCCGGGCAGCGCCCTCAGCCTGGGCGACAGCCGCCATTTCGAGCGCTCCGACCCCGCAAACCCTTACCACAGCTACATCGAGGCCACCTACGGCACCACGGTGGTGACCGCCAGCGTGCACATCAACCTGGGGCCCATCAGCGACCGGGGCCCGGGGCAAATGGACCGCCTGTTTGCCGGCCTCCGCCTGCTGCGCTGCGAGGCTGCCCTGCTGCTGGCCCTCAGCGCCAGTTCCCCCTTCCTCGACGGCGAGGTCACCGGCGCCCACTCCCAGCGCTGGCTGCAGTTTCCGCTCACCCCGGCCGAGGTGCCGCTGTTCCTCGACCACCAGCACTACATCAACTGGATGGGGCAGCAGCTGGAGCTCGGCACGATGCAGAACGTGCGCCACCTCTGGACCTCAGTGCGGCCCAATGGGGACAACCGGCCCCACGACCTCAACCGGCTGGAGATCCGCATCTGCGACCTGGTGACGGATCCACTTCTGCTTTTGGCGATCACGGCCTTCGCCGAACTGCGGCTGCAGCAGTTGCTGCGCCAACCGGAACACTGCGACCCCCTCCTGGCCAGCAGCCTGACGCCAAGCGAATTGGCCCTCCTGGCCGACGCCAACGAAAAGGCCGCGGCCGTCTCGAGCCTGGAAGCCACCCTGCACCACTGGCGCCATGGGCAGCCGGTGCTGGCAAAGAGCTGGTTGCTTGAGGAGCTTGCAGCCCTGGCCCCCCTGGCCAGCGAGCTCGGGCTCACGCAGCTGCTGGCGCCGTTACCGGAGGTGCTGGAACAGGGCAATCAGGCCATGCGCTGGCTGGCTGGCCACCAAGCCGGGGTTCCGATCAGCAAGTTGCTCTCCCTGGAGATCGCTGCCATGGCAACCCGGGAAGTGGAACTGCTGGAGGCAATCGCCACAGACGCCGGGCCGCTCCCTTTGGGATGATCATGGCTCTGTTTGCTGCCCAGCCAGGCCCAATGGGGGAGTCAATGCCCAGCCCCACCCTCACCTCACCGACTTCCCAGCGGGTCACCCGGCTACTGGGCGAGCGCCTGGAGCTAGTGGAAGACCTCTGGGAAACCGTGCTCCACAGCGAGTGTCCCGCCGGGCAGGCGGAGCGCCTGCTGCGGCTCAAGCACCTGAGCGACCCCAGCGAGGAGGATTCCACCACCGCGATCGTGCAGTTGATCCGGGAGATGGATCTGGCCGAAGCGATCGCCGCGGCCCGGGCCTTCTCGCTCTATTTCCAACTGGTAAACATCCTCGAGCAGCACATCGAGGAGGACAGCTACCTCGACAGCCTCAAAAACCAGCGCAGCAGCCCCAGCGATCCCTTCCTGCCGCCGTTGGCTAACCAGAGCGACCCGGCCACCTTTCGCCAGCTGTTTGAGCGGCTCAGGAGCCTGAACGTACCCCCAGCCCAACTGGAAAAACTGCTGCGCACCCTGGATCTACGGCTGGTGTTCACGGCCCATCCCACCGAAATCGTGCGCCATACGGTGCGCCACAAGCAGCGGCGGGTGGCCTGCCTGATTCAGCAGCTGGAGCAGGGCGCCAGCCTCAATTCCGTCGAGCGCCACAGCCTGCGGCTCCAGCTGGAGGAGGAAATCAGGCTCTGGTGGCGTACCGATGAACTGCACCAGTTCAAACCAACGGTGCTCGATGAGGTCGACTACGCCCTGCACTTCTTCCAGCAGGTGCTCTTCGATGCCATGCCCCAGCTGCGGGACCGCATCCGCACCGCCCTGAAGGGGAGCTACCCCGATGTGGAACCGCCCCGGGATTCCTTTTGCACCTTCGGCTCCTGGGTGGGCTCAGATCGGGATGGCAACCCTTCGGTGACCCCGGACATCACCTGGCGAACGGCCTGCTACCAGCGCAAGCTGATGCTGGAGCGATATCTGAAGTCGGTGGCCGAGCTGCGCGACCAGCTCAGCATTTCGATGCAGTGGAGTCAGGTCAGCCCGGCCCTGCTGGAGTCGCTGGAGATGGACCGGCTGCGCTTTCCGGAGATCTATGAGGAGCGGGCCGCCCGCTACCGCCTGGAGCCCTACCGGCTGAAGCTCAGCTACACCCTGGAGCGGTTGCAGCTCACCCATCAGCGCAACCAAAGCCTCAGCGATGCCGGCTGGGAATCCCCCTGTGACGGCAGTGCCCCACCCCCGCCGATGGGGGGAAGCCTGGCGGCCCCTCCCACCCAGGAACTGCACTACAGCACGGTTGATGAATTCCGCTACGACCTGGAACTGATCCAGGACAGCCTCAAGGCCACGGGACTGAGCTGTGAGTCGCTCCAGCACCTGATCAGTCAGGCCCAGATCTTCGCCTTCTGCCTGGCCAGCCTCGACATCCGCCAGGAGAGCACCCGCCACAGCGACGCCCTCGACGAGCTCAGCCGCTACCTCCAGCTCCCAGTTCCCTATGGGGAGATGGGGGAAACCCAGCGGGTGGAGTGGCTGCTGGAGGAGCTGCAAACCCGCCGCCCCCTGCTGCCTCCGGCGGCCCGCTGGAGTGCCGCAACCACGGAGACCTTCGCCGTATTCCGCATGCTGCAGCGCCTGCAGCAGGAATTTGGCTCCCGCATCTGCCGCACCTACGTGATCTCCATGAGTCACACGGTGTCCGACCTGCTGGAGGTGTTGCTGTTGGCCAAGGAGGCCGGCCTGGTGGATCCGAAGGCCCAGCGTGCCGGCCTGCTGGTGGTGCCGCTGTTCGAAACGGTGGAAGACCTCCAGGGGGCCCCGGCGGTGATGGCCACCTTGTTTCGCCACCCCTTCTACCGGGCCCTGCTGGCCAGTGACGGCGGCCAGCCACTCCAGGAAGTCATGCTGGGCTACTCAGACAGCAACAAGGATTCCGGCTTCCTCTCCAGCAACTGGGAGATCCATAAAGCCCAGATTGCCCTCCAGCGGCTGGCCATCGAGCACGGGGTGGCCCTTCGGATCTTCCATGGCCGCGGCGGCTCCGTGGGCCGGGGTGGGGGCCCTGCCTACCAGGCGATCCTGGCCCAGCCAAGCGGCACCCTCAGCGGCCGCATCAAGATCACCGAACAGGGAGAGGTGCTGGCCTCGAAGTATTCCCTGCCCGAACTGGCCCTCTACAACCTGGAAACGGTGACAACCGCCGTGTTGCAGAACAGCCTGGTGAGTGCCCCCGTAGACGACACCCCCAGCTGGAATGACCTGATGGGGCGGCTGGCGGCCCGCTCCCGGGACCACTACCGGGCCCTGGTGCACGACAACCCTGACCTGGTGGCCTTCTTCCAGCAGGTGACCCCGATCGAAGAGATCAGCAAGCTGCAGATCTCCAGTCGCCCGGCCCGCCGTAAAAGTGGCGCCAAGGACCTCTCCAGCCTGCGGGCCATCCCCTGGGTATTTGGCTGGACCCAGAGCCGCTTCCTGCTGCCCAGTTGGTTCGGGGTGGGGGCGGCCCTGCAGGAGGAACTCACCCAGGACCCCGAACAACTCGAGTTGCTGCGCCTGCTCCACCAACGCTGGCCGTTCTTCCGCATGCTGATCTCGAAGGTGGAGATGACCCTCTCGAAAGTCGACCTCGACCTGGCCCACCACTACGTGCAGGCCCTGGGCCGCAGCGAGAACCGGGAGGCCTTCGAGCAGATCTTCCAGGCCATCGCCGCCGAATTCGAGCTCACCCGCGATCTGGTGCTGGCGATCACGGGCCACAGCCGCTTGCTGGATGGGGATCCTGCCCTGCAGCTATCGGTGGACCTGCGCAACCGCACGATCATTCCCCTTGGCTTCCTGCAGGTGGCCCTGCTGCGGCGCCTGCGCGACCAGAACCGCCAACCACCGATGAGTGAAGCGCTGGCCAGCTCCAGCGACGATGGCCGCACCTACAGCCGCAGCGAGCTGCTGCGCGGGGCCCTGCTCACCATCAATGGCATCGCCGCGGGCATGCGCAACACCGGCTGACCACCCCCCCCCAGACCCTCCCCTGAGCCATCCCAGCTCCGCCCAGCACTGGATTCCCTCTTGATCCCTTTCCGCAGCCAGCCCCAAGCCCCGCGTCTGCGGGAGGGCTATGCGCTGCTCGCCAACAGCCTCCCCAGCCCCGACGAGCTCAATCGGTTGCTGCTGGCCAGCGGCGATCGCAGCCGCAACCCAGACCGGTGGCAGCGGGTGCTGGACAACAGCCTCTGGCACCTGGGGGTGCAATCCCCAGAGGGCAAATTGGTGGGTTTTGTGCGGGCCACCAGCGATCTGGCCCTCAATGCCAACCTCTGGGACCTCTGCGCCGATCCGGGGGATCCGCACCAGGGCGACATCCTGGCGGTGCTGGTGCATGGCTCCCTGGGCAAGCTGCGCAGGGAGTTAGCCGGGTGCAGTATTTCGCTCTCGGCCCCGCCTGAGGCCCTGGCCGCCCTGGATCGCTATGGATTTTCCGTCGATCCCGGCGGCATTCGGGCGATGGGCCTCAACCTGCTGGATTGATTCGCTTACTGGGTTGACCCGCTGAGCCAACTGACCTGATCAGTACTGACCCGATAGGTACTGACCTGATAAGTAGCGAGCATGGAGGGACTCGAACCCCCGACCCTCAGAACCGGAATCTGATGCTCTATCCAACTGAGCTACATGCCCATGGCTAAGGCCCATGGCCGGAGCAAAGCTCCGTAGGAATTACCTTAACCTCCCGTCGCGTCAGAGCCATCCGGCTGCACCGCCTGGAGCTGCTGAATTTTCGCAATATCAGCCATCTGGAGCTGGCCCTGGAGGCCCCCCGGCTGCTGGTGATTGGCGCCAATGGCGAGGGCAAATCAAACCTGCTGGAATCGGTGGAATTGCTGGGGTGCCTGCGTTCCCACCGCACCTCCAGCGATCGCGACCTGATCCAGCACGGGCAGAGCAGCTGCCAGGTGCGGGCCTCAACCGGCAGCGGTGATCAGCTGGCGCTCCACCTGCGCCGCAGCGGCGGGCGCATGGCCCAGCGCAACGGCAAAGTGCTGGATCGCCAGCTCGACCTGCTGGGATCGCTGCGCTGCGTGGGTTTCAGCGCCCTCGACCTCGAATTGGTGCGGGGCGAGCCCGCTGGCCGGCGCCAATGGCTCGACCGGGTGGTGCTGCAGCTCGAACCTGTCTATGGCGAACTGCTCAGCCGCTACGGCCGGCTCCTGCGCCAGCGCAGCCAGCTGCTGCGGCGGGGCCTCGGCGGCGGCGATCTGCAGGGCCTGCTCGATGCCTTTGATCTGCAGATGGCTGTGATCGGCACCCGGCTGCAGCGCCGTCGGTCGCGGGCCATCCGCAGGCTGGAGCCCCTGGCCGCCGCCTGGCAGGCAAGGCTCAGCGGCGGCCGGGAATGCCTGGAGCTCGAGTATCAGGGCGGCGCCCAGGTGGGTGGCGAAGATGCCGAGGATCCCTGGCGGGAGGCCCTGCTGGCCCAACTGCAGCAGCAGCGGGGCGAAGAACTGCGGCTCGGGCAGTGCACGGTGGGGCCCCACCGCGACGAGCTGGGCTTGATCCTGGCCGGGCAGGGGGCTCGGCGCTACGGCTCGGCAGGCCAGCAGCGCACCCTGGTGCTGGCCCTCAAGCTGGCCGAGTTGGAGCTGGTGGGCGCGGTGCTGGGGGAGCCGCCCCTGCTGCTGCTCGACGACGTGCTGGCCGAGCTCGATCCGGAACGGCAACAACTTCTGCTCGAGGCGGTGGGCGAGGGCCACCAGTGCCTGGTGAGCGCCACCCACCTGGGGGCCTTTAGCGGCGGCTGGCAGGCCCAGAGCCAGCTGGTGCACATGCACGCCGGCCAAATCAGCGCTCACAACCATCTATGGTGATTGGCTTGTTCGGTCAATTTCGATGACCCAGACCCTGCCCTGCCTCCACCCGAACCCGGGATGGACCGAGGCCCCCGCAGCGATCCACCCAGCTGCCCCCCTCCCCCACCAGGTTTCCGACACCGTCGGGAAACACTGCATTCTCGAGCTCTACGGTTGCGACGGCACCAAGCTCGACGACGAACTTTTCCTCAGGGCCACCATCACCGCAGCAGCAAAGCGTGCCGGTGCCACCCTGCTCAACCTGATCACCCACCGTTTCGAACCCCAGGGCGTCACGGGGCTGGCCCTGCTTGCCGAATCGCACATCTCCATCCACACCTGGCCCGAATCGGGCTATGCCGCGGTGGATGTGTTCACCTGCGGGGACCACACCATGCCGGAAAAGGCCTGTGCCGTGCTTGTCGATGAGCTGTTGGCTGACACCCACAAGCTCACGAGCTTCCGCCGCGAAACACCCTCGTGCATCCACAGCAATCTGCGGGAGCCCCTGCATGGGCAGCCGTTTACTGCTGCCCTGAGCCGCTGAGCGCGGGAAGCGGACTGGCCGCAAGCTCCCGGTTGAGCTTGCCGCTCACCAGTCCCTCCAGGTCCAGACCCACGGCCGTGAAGCCAAGGGCGAGGAAGGCCGTCACCAGGGCCTTTCTGGGCTCGCTCTGGGCCCAGCGGCCAAGGGCCCGTTCGAGTTGCTCGGCCGGGAGCTCGATGCGGGCCGTCTGGCCCTGGCAGCGCACCCGCACCTCGGCCCAGCCGGCGGCCAACAACCAGGCCTCCGCCGCAGCCACCCGTTGCAGCCGTTCAGCCGTGATCGGCTCTCCGTAGGCAAAGCGGGACGCCAGGCAGGGCTGGGCAGGCTTGTCCCACCAGGGCAAACCCAGCGCCCGCGAAAGCTGGCGCACCTCAGCTTTAGTCAGGCCAACCGCAGCCAGGGGAGAACGCACGCCGAATTCCCGGGCAGCCCGGATGCCCGGGCGATGGTCGCCAAGGTCATCGGCATTGACGCCATCCACCACGCTGGCTCCCCTCGCCGCCGCCGCAATCGGCGCCAGCAGGCGGTGCAACTCCCGCTTGCAGGCATAGCAGCGCTGCTCAGGATTGCTGGCGTAGGCAGGGTCGGCCAGCTCCGAGGTGGGGATTTCCCGGTGGCGAATGCCAAGCCAGCCGGCCTGGATGCGGGCTTCCTTACGCAGGTGGGGCGCCAGGGCCGGTGAAACCCCGGTGATCGCCAGGGCCCCCTGGCCACACTGCTCGAGGGCGATGGCCGCCACCAGGGCGCTGTCCACCCCGCCGGAGTAGGCCACCACCACCGGGTTGAGGGCGGCCAGCTGGCCACGCAGTTCGGTCAAGGCCCCAGCCAGGGCCGGTGGCAGAGCTTCTAAAAGAGAAAAGTGCATCCGGGCCCCAATCCTGACCCGATCCTGCCAACCCCAAGCCAAAGGCGCCGGTAACATCTCGCCATGAGCAGCACCCAGACGCCGCAGCGGGGCACGGGCCGGGGCATCGGCATCCGCACTGCCGCCGGCAGCGATGAGCGTGCCCACGGCCAGTTGCATGTGTATGACGGCGACGGCAAGGGCAAGAGCCAGGCCGCCCTCGGGGTGGTGCTGCGCACGATCGGCCTGGGCATCTGCGAGCAGAAACGCACAAGGGTGTTGCTGCTGCGCTTCCTCAAGGGGCCGGGCCGGGCCTACGACGAAGATGCCGCCATCGAAGCCCTGCAGCAGGGCTTTCCCCACCTGATCGACCAGGTGCGCACGGGCCGGGGCGAATTCTTCAGCGCCGAGGAGGCGACCAAATTCGACCGGCAGGAGGCCCAGCGCGGCTGGGACATTGCCAAGGGCGCCATCGCCAGCGACCTCTACTCGGTGGTGGTGCTCGATGAGCTCAACCCCGTGCTGGATCTGGGCCTGCTGGACATCGACGACGTGGCCCGCACCCTGGCGGCCAAGCCAGGCGGCATGGAGGTGATCTGCACGGGGCGCGGTGCCCCCCACAAGCTGGTGCAACTTGCAGACCTCCACTCGGAAATGCGGGCCCACCAGGGGCCCGGGGGTCTCGATGGGGTCGAGATCTACACCGGCGAGGGCAAGGGCAAATCCACCAGCGCCCTCGGCAAGGGCCTACAGGCCATCGGCCGGGGTATCAGCCAAGACAAAAGCCACCGGGTGCTGATCCTGCAGTGGCTCAAGGGCGGCAGCGGCTACACCGAGGATGCGGCGATTGCCGCCCTGCGCGAGAGCTATCCCCACCTGGTGGATCACCTGCGCTCTGGCCGCGATGCGATTGTCTGGCGCGGCCAGCAGCAGCCGATCGACTACGTGGAGGCCGAGCGGGCCTGGGAGATCGCCAGGGCAGCCATCTCCAGCGGCCTCTACAAAACCGTGATCCTCGATGAGATCAACCCCACGGTGGATCTCGAGCTACTGCCGGTGGAGCCGATCGTGCAGACCCTGTTGCGCAAGCCCGCCGAAACGGAGGTGATCCTCACCGGCCGCTGCAAAAACCGACCAGCCTACTTCGACCTGGCCAGCGTCTACTCCGAGATGGTGTGCCACAAGCACTACGCCGAGCGGGGCGTGGATCTCAAGCGGGGCGTGGATTACTGAGCTCGGGGCTCAGTAGCGCGGCACGGATGGATCCACCTCCTGGCTCCAGGCATCGATGCCGCCTGAGACATTGATGCCCTCGATGCCGTGGCGCCCCAGGGCGATCAGCGCTTTGGCGCTACGGCCGCCTAGCTTGCAGTGCACGTAAAGCTTCTTGCCGGCCGCCAGGTCGCGGATCTGATCAATCGCCACGCCGCTCTCGATCTGGTCGAGGGGGATGAGGGTGGCGCCGGAGATCACGGCTATGTCGGCCTCGGGGGGATTGCGCACATCCACCAGCACCAGGCCACTGGTGTCACCATCGAGCAGGGTTTTGAGTTCGGTAACACTGATGCTGTCCACTGCGCCGGCCTCCTCCTGGCCCGGAGCACTGCCGCCCACCCCGCAGAACTCCTGATAATCAATAAGTTTGTCGATCACCGGCCGCTCGGGGTTGGGCCGCAACTTCAGCTCGCGGAACTTCATGCCCAGGGCATCAAATAACAACAGGCGGCCGCTGAGGCTGGTGCCGATGCCAGCAATGATCTTTACGGCTTCGGTGGCCTGGATCAGGCCGATGATGCCGGGCAGCACCCCCACCACTCCGCCCTCAGCGCAGGAGGGCACCATGCCCGGCGGCGGTGGCTCGGGGAACAGGTCGCGGTAGTTGGGGCTTTCCGCATCCAGGTTGAACACCGTGGCCTGGCCCTCGAAGCGAAAGATCGAGCCGTAGACATTGGGCTTACCCAGGAGCACGCAGGCGTCGTTCACCAGGTAGCGGGTGGGGAAGTTGTCGGTGCCGTCGCAGACGATGTCGTAGGGCCGGATGATCTCGAGAGCGTTCTCGATGGTCAGCGCCGTTGGGTAGAGATCCACCTGGCAATGGGGGTTGATCTCGAGGATGCGCGCCTTGGCCGATTCGATCTTGGGCTTGCCCACCCAGCTGGTGCCGTGGATCACCTGGCGCTGCAGGTTGGAGTGGTCGACCACGTCGAAATCGACGATGCCGAGGCGCCCCACCCCGGCGGCGGCCAGATAGAGCAGCAGCGGCGAGCCCAGGCCTCCTGTGCCCACACAAAGCACGGAGGCGGCCTTGAGCCGCTTCTGGCCCTCCATGCCAATCTCGGGCAGGATTAAGTGCCGTCCGTAGCGGGCCACCTCATCGGGGCTGAGCTGGACGCCGCTGGTGTCGGGAGGAAGCATGGCCGCTGGGATCAGGTTTCCATTCTCCACGGCAGGCGCTGGGGCGGGGCCGGGGGCTGGCAGATCCACCACCCCACCAGCTCCTGGCCCTGACCCCCATCGCCACTGCCTACCGCGCCCATGATCACCATCAAGGCCGGCCAGACGCAGAGCCTGCAGTCGGTGGTGGAGGGCACTGGGGCCGTGACCGGGTGGCTGTGGGCCGAGCCCAGCAGCTCCAGCCCCCGCTCCCTTGCCCACTTCTGGGCCAGCAGTTGCTCGCGGGGATCAATCGCGAAGCGATGGTTGCGGGCCCCAGGCTGGGGCCAGACGTTGCAGCAAGGCCAGATCCGACGCAGTTGCCAACCATCGCTCTGCCTCTGGCCCAGCAGCAAGGCACAACCCTCCTCGGGTTGCGCCACTGCCAAAATCCGGCTCAGAACGGTGAGCAGCTGCCAATCTGCCCTGAGATGAGCTGGCGCTTGCAAACACACACCGATACCTTGTGAATCAGTCCAACCTTGCCCATCATCCGGTCCATGAGTGACACCACCCCCGAAGCAGTTGAGCAGGAAACTGCCACTGGAGTGGAGCCAGGCGCTGCCACCACTGGATCCGAAACCGGCTCAGCAAGCGGCTCAGAAGCCACTTCCGATGCCGACGCCAAATCCGAGGTCAGCTTCACAGAGCGCTACAGCGAGATCCTGACCAAGGTGAATGCCACCCTCGACAAGGTGGACTGGAGCCAGATGGGCCGGATCGGCAAGTCCACCGGGGTGATCCTGGCGGTGATCGTGGCCCAGATCCTGATCAAGGGAGTGCTCGACACCATCAATCTTCTGCCCGTGGTGCCAGGCCTGCTTGAACTGCTGGGCCTGGTGGTGGTGGGCAATTGGAGCTGGCAGAACCTCACCACCAGTGAGAAACGCGGTGCTGTGGTGTCGAAGCTGCAGAACCTCCGCCAGGAATACCTCGGCTGAGCAGTTCGAGGATGGAGGCTTGGGCCCTTTGCCCGTAGCTGCCACCAAAGAGGTTGGCGTGGTTGAGCAAGTGATAGAGGTTGTAGAGGGCCACCCGCCCGCTGGCCCCGGGCGCAAGGGGCCAGCGACTGGTGTAGCCCGTAAAGAAGCTGGGCGAAAAGCCGCCAAACAACTGGGCCATCGCCAGATCGACCTCCCGATCCCCCCAATAGCAGGCAGGGTCAAAGATGACCCCACTGCCATTGCTGAGCAAGGCCGCATTGCCACACCAGAGATCGCCGTGCACGAGCACCGGCTCGGCAGGGTGACCTGCCAACCATTGCGGCACGAGCTCCAGCAGGGCCGCAGCTCCCTGCAGCGGCTTGCTCCTTCCTGCGGCCCAGGCGAGCTGGGGGGCCAGCCGGCACTCGACGAAGAACTGGCCCCAGCTGGATCGCCAACCATTGGCTTGGGGGGCTGAACCGATGAAGTTGGCGGCCGGCCAGCCATAGCCCTGGCCCGCCGAGCTGGCGGCGCTGGCCCGGTGCAAATCCGCCAGGCGTTGGCCCAATCGAAACACCGCAGCGGTGTCGCCCGAGCTCCCACCAATCCCGTCGAGGTCCAGCCAGGGCATCACCAGCACGGCCTGATCAGCGGCCGTCCCCCAGGCGAGGGGCTCGGGAACCACCAGGCCCTCTGGCGCGTGGGCCGCCAACGCCAGGAGTCCCTCCACTTCCGCCCCAAGCAGGGGCAGGGCGGAGGCCCTGTTGGTTTTGGCAAACAAAATGCCCCCGTCGGCAAACTGGAACCGCCAGGCCCGGTGGATGCAGCCCCCGCCCACCGGCGTGCGCGCCACCAGGCGGCGGCCGAGCCGATCCTCTAGCCAGGCGGTGAGGGGATCGGCGGGCGCGGCAGCCATGGCGCCGTGGCGGGGAGGCAGCTGCCAGCATGCCCCGATGCAGACGCACCCTGATGTGGTGGTAGTGGGAGCCGGCATCGCCGGTCTCAGCGCGGCGGCCCTGCTGGCCAAGGCCGGTCTGGGGGTTCATCTGCTTGAAGCCCACCACCAGAGCGGCGGCTGTGCCGGCACCTTCCGCCGCGGGCCCTACACCTTCGACGTGGGAGCGACCCAGGTGGCGGGCCTGGAACCCGGCGGCAGCCATCGGCGCCTGCTGGAGCACTTCCAGCTGCCTCTGCCGGCCGCAACACCCCTAGATCCGGCCTGCGTGGTGGACCTGGGCGATGGCCGACCACCAGTGCGGATCTGGCGCGATCCAGCCCGCTGGGCCGCAGAGCGGGAGCAGCAATTTCCAGGCAGCGGCCGCTTCTGGCAACTCTGCGCCGCCCTGCACCAGGCCAACTGGGCCTTCGCCGGCCGGGATCCCGTGCTGCCCCCCCGCAGCCCCTGGGATCTGGCCCAACTTCTGCCGACCCTGCGTCCCGCCAACCTGGCCAGTGGCCTGCTGATCACCGCCACCGTGGCCGATCTGCTGAGGCTCACGGGCTGCTGCTGCGATCCGCGTCTGCGCCGCTTTCTCGATCTGCAACTGCGGCTCTACTCCCAGGAGCCAGCCGATCGCACCGCCGCCCTCTATGGCGCCACCGTGCTGGCCATGGGTCAGGAACCCCTGGGCCTATGGCATCTGGAGAGCTCAATGCAGGTACTCAGCCAGCAGTTGGAGCAGGCCCTGGCGGCGGGCGGCGGCAAGCTGCGGCTGGGGCACCGGGTGACGCAGCTCGAGCGCACTGGCGAGGGCTGGGTTGTCCATGGCGAGCAGCCGCAGCCCTTTGCGCTGGCAGCTGCCGATGTGGTGCTGGCCCTGCCGGTGCAGAGTTTGCCCGACCTGCTCCCAGGGCAGCTACCTGGGGGCTATCGGCGCCGACTGGCCAGCCTCCCCGATCCCTCCGGAGCAGTGGTGTTCTACGGGGCCGTGGACCGGAGCCTGCTGCAGAGCGACTGTCCCGCACACCTGCAGCTCGACTGGGACGAGCCGGGCTCCCTGTTTGTGTCGGTGAGCCGCGAGGGCGATGGCCGGGCCCCGGCCGGCCAGGCCACCGTGATCGCCAGCGTGTTCACCCCGGCGCGCCCCTGGTTTGCCCTCAGCCGCCAGGCCTATGGCCACGCCAAAGCCGAAGCCCTGGCAGGCATCCAACGGGGGCTGCAAAGGCAGCTGGGAATTGCCCCCAACCAATGGCGCCACGGCGAGCTGGCCACCCCGCGAGGTTTCGCCCGCTGGACGGGCCGCCCCTTCGGCTTTGTGGGGGGCCTCGGCCAGCATCCCAGTCGCTTCGGGCCCTTCGGCCTGGCCAGCCGCACCCCCTTGCCAGGCCTGTGGCTGTGCGGCGACTCGATTCACCCCGGCGAAGGCACCGCCGGCGTGGCGCTCTCAGCCCTGATGGCCTGCCGCCAGTTGCTGGCGCGGCGGGGCCAGGTACTGACCCTGGACACCGCTGCTGAGTTCGGGCGCTGAGTTCTGGATCTCGGTTCAGGAGCTCAGTTCAAGAGCTACTTGTTTCTGCAGGGACGCTCGGGCCCACAAACTGGGGCCGCAACTGGTGGCAGCCCTCCAGTTGCCGCTGCAGCGCAGCCCAATCACCCCGCTGCAGCAAATCCTCTAACTCGCCAAGTTGCTGGCGATAGGCGGCGAGGGCTGCCAACAGGGCATCACGATTGCAGCGAGCCATCAGGGAGCCCAGCAGCGGGTTGCCCCCCCCCACCCGCGTGGTGTCGGCAAATCCACTCGAAGCCAGCTGGCGCACCAGCTTCGGCGGGGCCACGCCTGAATCTGCTGCCCGCAACAGGGCCGCCCCCAACAGCACGGGCAGATGGGAAATCATTGCCACCGCCTGGTCATGGTCCCCAGCTGGGCAGGTGAGCCAGCGGGCCCCCACGAGCTCTGCCAGATTCCGCACCACCCCCAGGGCTTCCAAGTCGGTGCCAGCCTCCGGCGTGGCCACCCAGGGGCGCTGGCGAAACAGGCCCACCACCCCTGCCTCCACTCCCGCCTCAGCGTTACCTGCCATGGGATGGCTGGCCACAAATCGCGGATGCAGAGCCCGCCAGCGCTCCAGCACCGGCTCCTTCACCGAACCCACATCAGTGATCACCGCCTGGGGCGGCAGGGCCTCCAGCAGGCCGGGATCGGGGTCCAACAGGCGATCAAGGGGCAGGGCCAGCACCACCAGGCCACAGGGAGCCAGCACGGCGGGATCTGTGCTCACCTCCGTTGCCAGGCCCCTCTGGCGGGCGCGCTCGGCGGTGGTGGCGCGATGCACCAGGCCCCGAACCCCAATGCCAAGCCGCTGCAGATCCAATCCCAGGGAACCGCCGATCAACCCCAGGCCCACCACACCCACGGGTTGCTGGCGCCAGGGATCCGGCGCCAGGCCATCGCTGCTATCGGGCAGGGGAACAGACGCCATCGAGCATCCACAGACAGGAATTGTGTAGCCAGCTTCCTACGATCCGATCCTGTTGGCCGCCTGGGAATGCTCGAAGCCCGCGTCCACCAACAACTCAAGGCCCTGCTTGCACGGGAAGGGTGCGAGCCCTGGCCCCACCACCTGAGCCTCAGCCGCCTGGTGGCCCGCAGCCTGCGCCGTAGCGACCACACCTTTGTGCGGCTTGCCCCGGGCTGCGATCCCAGCTGGTGGATCAGCCTGTTGGTGCCCCTGGCCCTGAGTGAATGCCCCCTGGCCCTGGTGGTTAGCGATGGCACCCGCCAACGCTTGCTGCAGGTAGAGCTGCCCCGGCTGGGGAGGGCCGACCCGAGCCTGGCTCTGGCCTGTTTTGAGGGGGACCATCCACCTGCCGATGGCCGCGTCTGGCTTTTGAATCACCGCCAACTGGTGGGGGCCTGGCAGCAGGGCTGGCTCGGGGAGAGGCAACTGGTGCTGCCTGAGGCCGAACATCTCGACAGCCTGCTCAGGGAGGCCCTGGAGGTGGTGCTGACGCCCCAGCACTGGGACCAGTTACGCCGGGCCCAGCCCACGGCAGAAGCGAGCCTGCTGAGCCTGCACGAGCGCCTCAACCGGCTCATCCTCAGCCATCCTGCTCACCCCAACCAGCTGGTGGGACTGGCGCCTGAAGACGAAGCACCCCTGCGTCACCTGCTGCAGTTGCTCGAACCCCTGCCCGCCCCCTGGCCGGCCTGGTTGGCCGCCAGGGGAAGCGGTTGGACCAGCTGGGCCCAGGTCAATCCCCAGCTGCTGCAATGGCAATTACATCGCCAACCGCTGGACCCCCTGGCGGCCCTGAAGGGCCTGCTGATCCGGCGCGGTGCGGTGGTGCTGGGCCAATTGTCCAGGGGGCCCTCTGTGGAGCTGGGCCTGCAGCCCAACGTGACCGTGAACCTGGGAGATCCGCCCCTAGCCGACCCCCTGCCCCTCTATGCCCCCCTTCGCCAACCCCTGCCCAACAGCCCCCATTACGGCCAGCACCTGCTGGACCACGCTCGCAGGCTGGTGCTTGGCCAAGGGGGGGTAACGGTGGTGCTGATCGATGACGAAGCCCTGCGCCTCAACCTCACCAGTGGGCTAGCTGCTGAATTCGGCAGTCGGGTGGTTCACGAGCACACCGCTCCCGAGAGCAATGGAGTGATCTGTGCCCGCTGGGACTGGTGGCTCAACCAGCAGCAACGGCTACCGCTACCGGGCCAGATCGTGGTGGCCTTACTGCCGATCGCCAGCCTGGAAGATCCCCTCACCGCCGCCCGGGTGCTGGCCATGCGTCAGTCAGGGCAAGACTGGTTTCGGGAATTCCTGCTTCCCGATGGCCTCAATCGACTGGAACTGGGGGTGGCCGGCTTGCGTCGCCAAGGGGGCAGGCTCGCGATTCTGGATGGCCGCCTGCGCGGGCGGAGCTGGGGGCGCCAGGTCTTACTCGCTCTGGAACCCTGGGTGAGCCTCAGACGTCTGCTGCCTCACTAGCTTTAATTGCTCACCGCACCAAAGGAGACGCTGAAGCAATGGGGGAAGCAAAGCGCCGCAGCAGCCAGGGCCTGCCACCCAAGGGGATCAAGTCATCAGGCGCCAGGCCAGCCGATACTTCGCCGCGCATCGTTGCCTGGCTACCCCTCAGCCGTAACCAGGCCGATCGCTTCGTAAAACTCACCACCAAGGCGGCCTGGGTGGGGATCGGAGCCCTGGTGCTCTTCTGGGTGGCGGTTCGCTTCATCGGGCCCGCCGCGGGCTGGTGGACGCTGGCCGACGGCTGATTCGCCAGAATCTGAAGAAAACATTATGATGAGTGGCCACTGGGGTAGCCGCCGTGTTTCCACGCCTTGCCGAGCAATACCGGTCGGTGGTTCAAGACCTGGTGATGAGCCTCCAGGCCCTTGCCAAAAGCCTGCAGGAACGCGGCATCGCGGCTACCTGCTACATCTGCGGTGATGGCCGCGACGGCCACGGCGCCTCTTTTGTGGCCAACCTGGACACCAGACACATGGTGCGTTTTTTGGTGTCCGATTTCGGCATCAGCTGGGTCGAATCCCACGACGGCCACGAATTGGTCAAGCTGGAGGGGGCCGAAGCCATCCAGGAGCTGCAGCGCCTGGCCCAGGTGCTGCAGAGCCCCAACGCCCCCAGCAAGTCAGCTGCATCCCCAGGGCTCCCTGGCCGATCCAAGGGCGCTTTCAGCCGCCCCTGAGGCCTGGATTGGCCGGGGGCTGAGCTGACTGGCTCAACTCGCCACCGGCAGATCGGCCAGCTCCGTCGCCGAATCCTCCTTTACGGAGCCAGTGGCGGCAGCTGCTTTGGCCGCTGCCGCCAGGGGCTTCATAGAGTTAGATGTCACTTCGGAGCCTTCCTTGAGCTTCTGGCGGGTGAGCTGCTCGATCAGCTCAGCCTGCTTGGGGTTCTGCTCCAGCCAGATGATCGTGTTGTCGCGGCCCTGGCCAATGTTGTCGCCCTCGTAGCTGTACCAGGCCCCTTTGCGAACCACCACACCGGTTTCCTCGGCCAGATCCAGCAGGCAGCCCAGGGTGCTGATGCCGCGGCCAAACAGGATGTCGAACTCAGCAATGCGGAAGGGAGGCGCCACCTTGTTCTTGGCCACCTTCACCTTGGCGCGGATGCCGTACTCCTCGGTGCCCCGCTTGAGGGTCTGAATCCGGCGGATGTCAAGGCGCACAGAGGCATAAAACTTGAGGGCGTTGCCGCCCGTGGTCGTTTCCGGATTGCCGTAGGTAACGCCAATCTTCTGGCGCAACTGGTTGAGGAAGATCACCGTGCAGCCTGACTTGCCAATGTTGCCGGTGATCTTGCGCATGGCCTGGCTCATCAGGCGAGCCTGGGCACCCACAGCCAGGTCGCCCATTTCGCCTTCAATTTCAGCGCGGGGGGTCAAGGCCGCCACCGAGTCGATCACCACGATGTCCACGGCGGCTGAACGCACCAGCTGGTCGACGATCTCCAGGGCCATCTCACCGGTATCCGGTTGGGAGACCAGCAGGTTTTCAATGTCAACACCAAGGGCCGCTGCATAGACGGGATCGAGGGCATGCTCCGCGTCCACAAAAGCGGCCACGCCGCCGCGCTTCTGCACCTCGGCAATGGCATGCAAGGTGAGGGTGGTCTTACCAGAGCTCTCCGGCCCGTAAACCTCCACCACCCGACCCTTGGGGTAGCCGCCACCAAGGGCCAGATCAAGGGTGAGCGCCCCGGTGGAGATGGTTTCCACCCTCATGCGGGAAGCATCCCCCAATCGCATGATCGAACCCTTGCCGAAATTGCGCTCGATCTGGTTAAGCACTAGCCCCAGGGCCTTCTCACGCTCAGCGGCGGCACCGGCAGACGGGCGAGAAGCTGAAGAGGAGGAAGACACGGACGAACTGGGGGAAGGGGAGGAAAGGGAATTGGAGCGGGGATCGGCAGCCATGGCGACAATTGGAAACGGGGCGGAAAGCTGGTCAGAAATTGGTCAGAAACTGGGCAGAAAAGACCAGCAGAGAGGGGGGACGGACTCAGGAAGCAATCCTGCGCCCCCTAGAGAGCAAGTGCCACCAAAAATGGCCGGCGTACCAATTGCTCATAGTACGGGCGTACTCTAACCGACTAGGGCCATTGCGCCAGGGGGGCTGAAAAGGCCTCCGGAGTGAGCCAGCCAATGGTGGGCGGCAGGTCCTGGCCATCCCCCGGGCCCAGGTAGCCCCAACTCACCAGGAAACAGCGCACCATGGCCAGCTCCGGATCAGCCCGCACCGCCTCCAGCGTCGGGCGACGGTCCTCGACGAACCAGAGGGGACGCCCTTGGGTCTGGAGATGCCGCAGCACCTCGACCTTGCTCCCCTGCTCGTGGCCAAAGAGAGCTTCAGGCCTGAGCCCCGCAGCCTCCAGGAGCCTGGCGGCGAATAGGGCACCCTTGGTGGTGAGCACGGCCCAGGCCGCCCCGTCCTCGGCCAAACGCACCAGCCGCTGTTTAACCCCGGGGTAAAACCGGTGGCGGGCCAACCAGCCCGCTTCATCGATGCCAATGGCGCCAGCCCGCACCTGCTCCAGCTGCTGCTGCAGCAGGCCAGCGGGCCAATTCCAGCGAGCCAGGGCAGAGGCCAGGGCAGCTGGGTAATCGTTCAAAAGGTGTTCTATGTCGAGCTCGTCCCGGCCCAGCTCAGCGGCCATCAGGACCATCTCCCAGCCCTTGTGGATCAGGGGCCGCAAGCGCCCAAAGGCAGCAGGCGCCGATTCTGGGAGCTGCAGCCGGGGGGCGAGCTGCAGCGCCGCAGTCCTGGCGGCCCACCAGTATTCGGGCATGCCATCCACCAACACGCCGTCGAGGTCAAAGACGACCAAGGGGGCAGGGGAATCGAATGCCGCTGGCATGGGGCCTCAAAACTGGGTCGCTAGGATTCGAACCTAGGAATGGCGGGACCAAAACCCGCTGCCTTACCACTTGGCGACGACCCAATGCAGCCGGCCATGCCGGTGCCTAGATAGTTACCCATAGCGGCCGGTCCTTCGTCAACCGCGACCCGGGCAGACAGGGAAATCAAGCCGGAAACACCCGCAGCCGTTGCTCCGCCCCTCGACCAAACTCGGCGGTGCGCAGCCGATAGCGGCCGGCCAGTTCGGCCTGCAGCAGGCGCACCCGAGGGCTGCGGGGCAACAGCTCGACGGGCTGGCCATTGGGCAGCACCACCCGCTCCACCGCCAGCCGACATTCCTCCAGGCCAGCGTGGGCATCGTCACCCTGAAGGCAGGGGGGCACAGCGGTTGAATCCGGATCGGCGTGCTGCTGGCGGTGCCGCTCGAGCAACCGCTCCATGGCCCGCTGCAGCTGGGGCTGGGCCGCAGATTTCAACACCAGGATCGGCAGGCCAAGCTGCTGGGCCTGCCGGCGCACATGGGGATCACGGCCGAGCTCATGGCGCAAGCTGAGCACCGCATCGGCCAACTCCACGCTGCCCACCACCTCCACAGCCAACTGGCGGGCCCGCCCGACCTGCTCCAGCTGGCTGCGGCTGATTCCCACCCCGTACAGGCGCAGTAGGGACGGCGCCGTAGGGGCGGGGCTGGAACAGGCTGGCTCGACGCCAACTGGGTGGATGGAGGGAGTCTCGGGCCGACTCAGGGGTCGGGGAGCCAGGCCGGGGGATCTAGATGGGGATCGCAATGGCGATAAAGAAGGCGATGGAGATGGGGATAGCGACGCAGATGGCGATGGGCTCTCCTGCAGCCGCAACTCTCCGCCCGCCCCAAGCTCTCGGATTTCGGGGCGGGCGCTCTGGCCCCGCAGCAACAGATCGACCGTGCGAGCCACATCGCGATGCACGAGCCAGCGGTGGCGGCTGTGCATCTCCACCGCCAAGGGAAAGGTGGGATCCGCCGCCCTTTCCAGCACTGTTTTCTGGGTGCGGCGCCGGCGCGCCTCCTCATCCCCCAGGGTCACCGACTGGATGCCGCCCACCAGGTCGCAGAGGGTGGGATTTTTGATCAGGTTGGTCAGCTCATTGCCGTGGGCAGTGGCCACGAGCATCACGCCCCGCTCGGCGATCGTGCGGGCCGCCTGGGCCTCCAATTCGGTGCCGATCTCATCAATCACGATGACTTCGGGCATGTGATTTTCCACCGCCTCGATCATCACCTGGTGCTGCAGCTCGGGCCTTGCCACCTGCATGCGCCTGGCCCGGCCAATGGCTGGGTGGGGGATGTCACCGTCGCCGGCGATCTCGTTGCTGGTGTCAATCACCACGACCCGCTTGCCCAGGTCGTCGGCCAGCACCCGGGCGATCTCCCGCAGGGCGGTGGTTTTGCCGACACCAGGGCGACCCATCAACAACAGGGAGTTGCCCCCATCGAGCAGATCGCGCACCATCGCCACCGTGCCGAACACGGAGCGGCCCACTCGGCAGGTGAGGCCGACGATCTCCCCACTGCGGTTGCGGATCGCACTGATCCGATGCAGGGTGCACTCGATGCCGGCGCGGTTGTCACCGCCGAAGGCCCCAACCCTCTCCACCACTGCTGCCAACTCGAGCCGACCCAGGGGCTCCGCCCCCAAGCTGACCGCCCGGGCGGGGTAGCGCGCCTCTGGCACCCGGCCTAGATCCAGCACCACCTCGATCAGCTGATCCCGCGCAGCCTCGGTGGCCAGGCAGGTCTGCACCACCTGGGGCAGCACCTCCAGCAGGCGATCGAGATCGTCGGTGACGCGCTGGGGCCGATTCACTGCACCCGTTCTAACCAGGGATTGACCAGGCCCTGGGCCAGCCGCAAGGCCTGGGGCCAGAGCAGCCCATCGGCCAGCAGGGACCGGCCCCGGTGCTGGGCTTCCAGCAGCAGCGGTTGCAGCAGCCGACGGGCCACCCCCCCAAAGGCCACCCCGGCGATCTGGCGCCGCAATGGGGCCCTGGCCGCCAATTGGAGGAGCGTATGGGCATTGGTTCCCCCCGCCAACTGCACCGGGCCAGGCGGTGCCAGGGGCAGCACGGCCGCGGCCAGGCCGACGGCCGCAGCGGCCGTGCCTGCCCCCACGTCGCCACTCATCGGCCGGCCATCAAGCTGCCAGAGAGGGAGCATGCCCTCCCTGCGCAGCACGCCGAACCGTTGCCAGAGCTCCGCAGCCAGCTGGCGCGACGACTGGGCCGTGCCCTCCAGACCAGCGCTCACCGCCACCCGCCGCAAGGAAACCCCGCTGGCAACCAACTGAGCCACCCGCTCAGCAAAGGCCTCCCCCCGACCCGGCTGGGTGTGGAGCTCCACCGCATCGGGCCGCAGCTGGGCCAGCAGGGGCGCCACCCCATCCCCAGCCAACACCTGCCCCCGCTCCTCGATCAGGTGATGGGGACAGGCCGGTAGACACCTGCCGCAGCCGTAGCAGCGCTCGGCCAGCACCCCAGGTTCCCCGGTGGCCGCCACCCCAACGGCAAGGGCTGGGCAGACCCGTTCGCAAGGGCGGGAACAGGTTTTCGGGCAGCGACGGGGATCGAACCAGGCCTTGCGGAAATGGGGATCGGCCCCATCACTGAGGCTCAGCATCAACCAGGGCCGTCCAGAGCCCCGGGCCCCAGCCCAGGCCAAGCCGCGACGGATGGCCGCCACCACGGCAGGGTCGGCGGCCGCATCGATGCAATGAACCCCGGCCAGGGCAAAGATGCCGCTAAGATCTTCTATGGCTGCCAGATCCTGGTTGCTGGCGCCGCAAATCAGCTTGACCCAGTGGCCCCGGGACAGGGCCGCTTCCGGCTCCAGGCCTTCAGGCACCAAGCAATTGCTCAAGGGGCTGCCAGCGCAGGGCCCGAGCGCCCCCCATCTCCACCACCAACTTCAGCCGCGGCTCCCGCCGGCAAAGCGCCACCAGGGAGCCGAGCTCCGCCTGGGAAAGCACCTGACCCTCAAGCAGCCAAAGCAGGATCGGCTGGCTGCCCTCCAGCAGGGCCCCCAACTGGGGCATCACCCTCTGCACCTCACCCACCGCGGCCCCCCTTCCCACGCTCTGGTGACCCAGATGGGGTGGGCGTACGCCGTGGAGCTGAAACAGGAAGGCCTCCGGATCGCCCAATCCTCGAGCTGAGCTGAGCTGGGCCCGGTAGCCCGCGGCCCGCAGCCGCCGCAGCAGGCGGGTCTCGGCCCCACCCTCCAGGGGGGCAAACAGTGCCAGGGCCCCAGCCTGTTCAAGATCCCGCTTAAAACCGCGACCGGAGAGCAGCAGAGGCATCGCAGGGGTTCGCTGGGCTGTTAGGGGAGTCTGCCAGCTCGTGGGGAGGTTGTGTTGTAGGGTTGGATGCTGTGCCATTGAACTGTGCCCGTCCGCTAGCCGGGCCTCCAGCTCACGGCACCCGGTCACCAGTGGTGGTGGCCGGCTTCGGCCAGTACGGATCTGAGGCCCCCATAGGCCCAGGCTCCGTCGGGAAACTGCCAGAACGCACTGGAATTTGTCCCTCGGGATTTCCGGTCCGGTTCTGAAAAGTCCCAGCCGCGCTGATCCGATCCAGATCAGCCTTGCTAGCCCTTGGAAATCGCATCAGCGCCTGGCGAAGTTCTACTTCGAAAGACGCAAAGCGCCCACCTGGGCAGGGCCAGGCAGTTCTTCGATTGAGTCAGCTTCACCGTTGTGTTCGAGCCCTGTGCTCCGGGCAAGCGGTGGTCCAGCTGGCGTTGTTTCCCCTCCTATGTCTATCGGCATCCTTGGGAAGAAATTGGGCATGTCCCAGTTCTTCGATGAAGAGGGCAACTCCATCCCGGTCACATTGATCGAGGCGGGGCCTTGCCGCATCACCCAAATTAAAAGCACCAGCACCGACGGCTACACCGCCGTGCAGCTTGGTTTTGGCGACATTCGCGAAAAGCTCGTGAACAGGCCGGCCAAGGGGCACTTGAGCAAGTCGGGCGAAGATCTTCTGCGCCACCTGAAGGAATATCGGGTTGACAGCGTCAATGGCCTCGAGCTGGGTGGCTCCATCTCCGTCACGGCCTTTGAGGCCGGCCAGAAGGTGGACGTGAGCGGCGACACCATGGGGCGGGGTTTCTCCGGCCTGCAAAAGCGCCATGGCTTCAGCCGCGGCCCCATGACCCACGGTTCAAAGAACCACCGTGAGCCTGGCTCGATCGGCGCTGGCACCACGCCAGGCCGGGTCTACCCGGGCAAGCGCATGGCGGGCCGCTATGGCGGCAAACAGATCACCACCCGTGGCCTCGTCATCCTCAAAGTGGATGCCGAACGCAACCTGCTGGTGGTGAAAGGTTCAGTGCCCGGCAAGCCCGGCGCCCTGCTGAACATCCGCCCGGCGAACCGGGTGGGCGCCAAAGCTGGGAACTGAGGAGAACACCGATGACTCAATGCGTAATCCGTGACTGGCAAGGCAAGGAAGCCGGCAAGGCTGCCCTCGACCTCAAAGTCGCCAAGCAATCGTCTGCGACCGATCTGATTCACCGCGCCGTTGTGCGCCAACTGGCCAATGCCCGCCAGGGCACGGCCAGTACCCTCACCCGGGCCGAAGTGGCTGGTGGCGGCCGCAAGCCCTACAAGCAAAAGGGCACCGGTCGGGCCCGCCAGGGATCGATCCGCACCCCGCTCCGCCCCGGCGGCGGCGTGGTGTTTGGCCCCAAGCCACGCAGCTACACCCTGACGATGAACCGTAAGGAACGTCGGCTGGCCCTGCGCACCGCCCTGATGAGCCGCATCGACGACATCATTGTGGTTCAGGGCTTTGGAGCGGGGCTGGACACCCCCAAAACCAAAGAGATCACCGCAGCTCTCGCCCGCCTCGGCATCGAGCTTGGCGCCAAGGTGCTGGTGGTACTCGATGGGGCCTCGGAGGCTGTGCGACGTTCCGTCCGCAACCTCGAGAAGGTGAAGCTGATCGCCGCTGATCAGCTCAACGTGTTCGACCTGCTCCACGCCAACAAGTTGGTCGTGAGCGAAGAAGCACTCGCAAAGATTCAGGAGGTTTACGGCGATGGCTGAGCGCTTTTCAAGCCGGCTTGCGGATGTGATCCGCAGGCCGCTGATCACCGAGAAGGCCACCCGCGCCCTCGAACAGAACCAGTACACCTTTGAGGTGGACCATCGGGCTGCCAAGCCCGACATCAAGGCGGCCGTTGAACAGATGTTCGACGTCAAGGTCATCGGCATCAGCACCATGAATCCGCCCCGCCGCTCCCGGCGGGTGGGACGCTTCGCCGGCAAACGTGCCCAGGTGAAGAAAGCGGTGGTGCGCCTGGCCGAGGGCAACGCCATCCAGCTTTTCCCGGAGTCCTGAGGGATCTGAAACGTCATGGCAATCCGTAACTACCGACCCATCACCCCCGGCACCCGCACCCGCGTCGCCAGTGACTTCTCCGAAATCACTGGACGCGGCCGCGAGCGGGGCCTGGTTATCGCCAAACACCGCCGCAAGGGCCGTAACAACCGCGGCGTGATCACCTGCCGCCACCGCGGTGGTGGCCACAAGCGCCTCTACCGCATCGTCGACTTCCGCCGCGACAAGCACGGCGTAATTGCGAAGGTGGCCGCCATCCACTACGACCCCCATCGCAACGCCCGTCTGGCCCTGCTCTTCTACGCCGACGGCGAAAAGCGCTACATCCTTGCCCCCGCAGGGATTGAACTGGGCCAACAGGTGATCTCCGGCCCCGATTCGCCGATTGAAACCGGCAATGCCTTACCGCTGGCCGCCATCCCCCTTGGCTCGAGCGTCCACAACGTGGAGCTCTATGCCGGCCGGGGTGGCCAGATGGTGCGCACCGCCGGGGCCAGTGCCCAGGTTGTTGCCAAAGAGGGGGACTACGTCGCCCTCAAGCTGCCCTCCACCGAAGTGCGCCTGGTACGAAGGGAGTGCTACGCCACCGTGGGCGAAGTGGGCAATTCAGAGGTGCGTAACACCAGTCTCGGCAAAGCCGGCCGTAAGCGCTGGCTGGGCCGCCGCCCGGAAGTGCGCGGTTCGGTGATGAACCCCTGCGACCACCCCCATGGTGGTGGTGAGGGCCGTGCCCCGATCGGCCGCTCTGGGCCGGTCACCCCCTGGGGCAAACCTGCCCTGGGCTACAAAACCCGTAAGCGGAACAAACCCAGCAATCGGTTTGTGCTTCGGAAACGTCGCCGGGTCTCCAAACGGAGTCGGGGCGGACGCGATTCCTAATGGTCCACACCGCTTTGCTGTTCGCTTAATCCGCCATGGGACGTTCACTCAAAAAAGGGCCATTTGTTGCCGACAGCTTGCTTCGCAAGGTTGAAAAGCAAAACGTGGCTGACGATAAGACCGTGATCAAAACCTGGTCTCGGGCTTCCACTATCCTGCCAATGATGATTGGCCACACAATCGCAGTTCACAACGGCAAATCCCATGTTCCCGTCTATGTGACGGAGCAGATGGTGGGCCACAAACTCGGGGAATTCGCCCCCACCCGCACCTTCCGGGGCCACATCAAGGATAAGAAAGGAGGCCGCTGAACCTATGGCAAACACCACTTCCAACCAAGCCCTCGCCCACGGCCGCTACATCCGCGGTTCCGTGTCAAAGGTGCGTCGGGTTCTCGACCAGATCCGTGGCCGCAGCTATCGCGAGGCCCTGATCATGCTCGAGTTCATGCCCTACCGCTCCACCGGCCCTATTACCAAGGTGCTGCGCTCTGCGGTGGCCAACGCCGAGCACAACATGGGCCTGGATCCTGCCAACTTGGTGATCGCTTCGGCAATCGCCGACATGGGACCGTGCCTGAAGCGCTTCCGCCCCCGCGCCCAGGGCCGTGCCTACGCGATCAAGAAACAAACCTGCCACATCAGCATTGCTGTGGCTCCTTCCACCTGACCCCCGAGGACACCGACTGATGGGACACAAGATCCATCCAACCGGCCTGCGCCTGGGGATCACCCAGGACCACCGCTCCCGTTGGTACGCACCAAGCAAAACCTATCCAACCCTCCTCCAGGAGGACGACCGGATTCGTAAATTCGTCCATAAGAAGTACGGCGCTGCTGGCATCAGCGATGTGCTGATTGCCCGCAAGGCCGACCAATTGGAAGTCGAACTCAAGACAGCTCGTCCCGGCGTGCTTGTTGGCCGCCAGGGCAGTGGCATTGAGGAACTGCGCACCGGCATCCAGCAAACCCTCGGCGATGGCAACCGCCAGGTGCGCATCAATGTAGTGGAAGTGGAGCGGGTAGACGCCGACGCATTTCTGCTCGCTGAGTACATCGCCCAGCAGCTGGAGAAGCGGGTTGCCTTCCGCCGGGTCATCCGCATGGCGGTGCAGCGGGCCCAACGGGCTGGTGTGCTCGGCCTCAAGATCCAGGTGAGCGGTCGCCTCAACGGCGCCGAAATCGCCCGCACCGAATGGACCCGCGAAGGTCGCGTGCCCCTGCACACCCTCCGCGCCGACATCGACTACGCCACCAAACTTGCCAGCACCACCTATGGGGTTCTGGGCATCAAGGTGTGGGTATTCAAAGGCGAAATTCTGCCCGGCCAGAAGGAGCAGCTACCCGTTGGTGCGGCCCCCCGCCGCCGCACCAACCGGCAGCCGCAACAGTTTGAAGACCGCTCCAACAAAGAGTGATCAGGAGCCCTGAACCATGCTGAGTCCAAGACGCGTCAAATTCCGCAAACAGCAACGAGGCCGCATGCGCGGTGTCGCCACCCGGGGCAACACGATTGCCTTCGGTGAGTTTGCCCTGCAAGCCCAGGAATGTGGCTGGATCACCTCACGCCAGATTGAGGCCAGCCGCCGGGCCATGACCCGCCATGTCAAGCGGGGGGGCAAGATTTGGATCCGAATCTTCCCAGACAAGCCCGTCACCATGCGTGCCGCCGAAACCCGCATGGGTTCCGGCAAGGGCAACCCTGAGTTCTGGGTGGCTGTAATCAAGCCAGGCAGGATTCTATTCGAGATGGGTGGGGCCGAAATCACCCCCGAAATAGCCAAGGAAGCCATGCGCCTGGCGCAATACAAGCTTCCTTTGAAGACCAAATTCCTGACCCTGGCGGATCAGGAAACTGCAGCTCCTGTGGAGGCCTGACCCATGGCAAAGCCCAACATCGCCGATACGCGCAAGCTCAGCGGCGACCAGATCAACGAACAGGTGAACGCCACCCGGCGTGAACTGTTTGAGTTGCGCTTCCAGCAGGCCACCCGTCGGCTGGAAAACACGCACCGTTTCAAGGAAGCCCGCATCAAGCTGGCCCACCTGTTCACGGTGCAGCAAGAGCAGCAACGCTCCGCCACCAAGGCTGATTCAGCCTCCTGATACCCCCTCGATCCCATGGCACTCAAGGAAAGGGTCGGCACCGTCGTCAGCGACAAGATGGACAAAACGGTGGTGGTGGCGGTGGAAAACCGCTTCCCCCATCCCATCTATCAAAAGACGGTCAGTCGCACCACCCGCTACAAAGCCCACGACGAAGCGAACAGCTGCAAAGTGGGCGACCGGGTTCGCATCACCGAAACCCGCCCGCTCAGTCGCACCAAGCGCTGGGCTGTGGCCGAAGTTCTTACCAACAGCACGTCAGCTTGAGGAGAACCCACCAATGATTCAACAAGAAACCTATCTAAACGTCGCTGATAACAGCGGCGCCAAACGCATCCAGTGCATCCGGGTGCTCGGCACCAACCGTCGCTACGCCCACGTGGGCGATGTGATCGTCGCAGCCGTCAAAGACGCCACGCCCAACATGGGCGTCAAGAAGTCTGATGTGGTGAAAGCCGTGGTGGTGCGCACCAGGGCCACCCTGCGCCGCGACACGGGCAACTCGATCCGGTTTGACGACAACGCCGCCGTGATCCTGGGCACCGACAACAACCCCAAGGGCACCCGGGTTTTCGGTCCCGTGGCCCGCGAATTGCGCGAGCGCAATTTCACCAAGATTGTCTCCCTTGCTCCTGAGGTGATCTGAGATGGCCACCGCAACCCCCAAGGCCAAGACATCCGAGCGCATCAAGATGCGACTCAAAAAAGGCGACACCGTTCAGGTGATTGCTGGCAAGGAAAAAGGCAAGACCGGTGAGGTGCTCCGCACCCTGCCCTACGACAACAGGGTTGTAGTGCAGGGCATCAACCTCCGCACCCGTCACGTCAAACCCACACAGGAAGGCGAAAGCGGCCGAATCGTCACCGAGGAAGCCTCTCTGCACGCCTCCAACGTCATGCTCTACTCAACCACACAAAAAGTGGCCAGCCGAGTTGAGATCGTGGTGGAAAAGGACGGCAGCAAAAAGCGTCGTCTCAAGAAGACGGGAGAAATCTTGGCTTGATCCCCACCCCAGCTCACCTGTTCTGACCGACCCACCTCCGGCCCCAGCCCCCTCCCCAGTCTTCTGACCCCGACCAGAAGCGCCTATCCCCCCTCCCGTCATGTCCCTGAAACAGCGCTACCGGGAGACGATTCAGCCCAAACTCCTCAAGGATCTGAATCTCTCCAACATTCACGAAGTTCCCAAGGTGGTGAAAGTCACCCTCAACCGGGGCCTCGGTGAAGCAGCCCAGAACGCCAAGGCCCTTGAAGCCTCTATTACCGAGCTGGCCACTATCACTGGTCAGAAGGTGGTAGTGACCCGCGCCAAGAAGGCCATCGCCAGCTTCAAGATCCGCCAAGGCATGCCCATTGGGGTGGCTGTCACCCTGCGGGGCGAGCGGATGTACGCCTTCCTGGAGCGCTTGATCAACCTCGCTCTGCCGCGTATCCGCGACTTCCGGGGCGTCAGCCCCAAGAGCTTTGACGGCCGTGGAAATTACACCCTGGGGATCCGCGAACAGATCATCTTTCCCGAGATCTCATTCGACAAAATCGATGCGATCCGAGGTATGGACGTGACGATCGTGACCAACGCCCGTAACGACGAAGAGGGCCGGGCCCTCCTCCGCGAGATGGGAATGCCGTTCCGCAGCAACTAGCCCTCTTCGGACCCGACCTATGGCCAATCACGACCCAATTTCAGACATGCTCACCCGCATTCGCAATGCGAGCGAGAAGCGTCACGAGACCACCAAGATCCCTGCCTCCCGCTTGGTGCGCAACATTGCCAACGTGCTGCAGCAGGAGGGCTTCATCGCCGCCATCTCCGAAGAGGGCGAGGGGGTGCAGAAGCACCTGGTGCTGGAGCTCAAGTACAGCGGCAAACATCGCCAGCCGACCATCCGCTCCGTACAGCGGGTCAGCAAGCCTGGCCTGCGCATCTACAAGAACAATCGCCAGCTGCCCAAAGTTTTGGGCGGCCTGGGAGTGGCCATCATCTCCACCTCTAAGGGAGTGATGAGCGACCGCGACGCCCGCAAGCAGGGCGTCGGTGGCGAAGTGCTTTGCTACGTCTACTGATTCCGGGAGATTGATTCATGTCACGTATTGGTAAAGCACCCATTCCCCTCCCCGACAAAGTGAGTGTCAGCCTCCATGGTCTGGCAGTCACCGTGAAGGGGCCGAAGGGCGAACTCAGCCGCACCTTGCCCGATGGGGTGCAGATCTCCCAGGACGGCAACACCCTGGTGGTGAGACCCACCAGTGAGACCCGGCGCTCCCGGGAGCGCCACGGCCTCTGCCGCACCCTTGTTGCCAACATGGTCGAAGGCGTCAGCCAGGGCTACACCCGCAAGCTGGAAATCATCGGCGTGGGCTACCGCGCCGCCCTCCAGGGCAGCAAGCTGGTGGTCTCCGCTGGCTACAGCCACCAGGTGGAGGTGGTGCCCCCTGATGGGATCACCTTCTCCGTCGAGGGCAACACCACCGTGCTGGTCTCAGGCGCCAACAAGGAGCTGGTGGGCAACGAAGCGGCCAAAGTGCGCGCCATTCGTCCGCCCGAGCCCTACAAGGGCAAGGGGATCAAATACCAGGGTGAACGCATCCTGCGCAAGGCCGGAAAGACCGGTAAGAAGTGAGGCCTGCCTGAGCGTCGTTACCCTGTATTGCCATGTCTTCCATCACCCGCAAATTTCAGACCCAGAAGCGTCACCGCCGCCTGCGTCGCCTACTCAGTGGCACGGCCGCCCGCCCGCGGCTGGCCGTGTTCCGCTCGAACAACCACATCTACGCCCAAGTCATCGACGACGACGCCCAGAACACCCTCTGTGCGGCCTCAACCCTCGACAAGGACCTGCGCACCAGCCTCACCACCAGCGCCACCTGCGATGCCTCCGTGGCCGTGGGTGAGCTGGTCGCCAAACGGGCCCTTGCCCAGGGCATCCAGCAGGTGGTCTTCGATCGAGGCGGCAACCTGTAC
>NZ_JAGQCR010000199.1:0-5761 GCF_024346295.1 Cyanobium sp. BA20m-14 | reverse complement strand
GCATGCTTGTGGATTCGAATGGGCAATCCACGTCGATATCCGTATTCCCCCGCGACAGGACCTAATCCATAGCAATCAAATCCTTGATTTACCAGCCAATCTGAGCCGGGGGGATCCAAACAGATGACTGTTGTACTGACGCCATGTTTTTTTAAATTGGGGGCTATTTGACGTATCCCTTCAGCCATGCCTCCGCTGGCTGGGTCCAGAGTGCGTATGACACGAAGAATTTTCATAGATTTTTCAGCTCTAATTGGATGATAAAGGCGCCCCCTTCCAGGCCCTTTCACGTGTTGTGTGGGATTTATCTCGAAGGTTTTTTAAAGCAGATTCAAATTGTGTAAGTATGGATTCTCGGCCAAAATAGTTTTCTGCAGCACTCCGACCTTTTGCTCCAAGTCGTTCTCTCAGTTTTCTATCAGATGCAAGCTGTCGAATGGCCTTGGCAAAACCCTTGTCATCCCCTGGTTCTACGCGTATTCCTGCCAGTTCGGCCAGCACACCTAGTTCACTACCGCTCGGTGAGCTTGCTACCACAGGCCTGCCACTGGCGAGGATCCCTAAAAGTTTAGACGGCAGAACTAGGTCTGCAGCCTTCGCTTTCTGTGGCAGCAAATGTACATCGGCTAAATTTAGCCATCTATTGAGATTCTCTGGAGGTTGCAGCGGTAGAATTAATACATTTTTGTAACACTTGGTGATTGAGATGAGTTCGGCTTTTGTGGGCCCCTCGCCTGCAAATATCCATAGCAAGTTAGGCATATCGGCTAATTCCTTAATCGCTTGTGCTAATATATTCAGGCCTTGCTTTTTGTTCATGGAGCCTGAATATTGAAGTACGAGCGTCCCTTCGCTAATATTTAACTCGCTTCGGTAGGGATTGTTAAGCTTTTGAATTCCTTCCTCTGGCGCGATTTCTTTCAGATCCACCCAATTAGGCAATAGGCAGGCGCTCTCCGTCTTCACCCCTTTGACGATCGCCCTTTGCCGCATCGCCTCGCTTATTGTGCTGATTTTGTTGAAGCCTTCAAGGGTACTGCGTTCCCAGTTTTCGGCGAGTCTCCGGATCCACCTGCCCTTCAGTATCCCCAGTTCAAAGGCCGCATCCAGCTCAAAGTCCTGGATATGTAGCCAGGTTGTTGTGGCCTCGCCACACAGTTTGCCTAGCAGTAGGGCTCCCGGTGCACAGAAGAAGGCAGGTGCCACCGTGAGCACCACATCCGGTCGCCACTTCCGTTGGGCCAGAAGCACTGGCAGGCTACTGAGGGCAAAACTTGCCAAGTGAACCAGCCTGCTTAGTCCACTCGGGCGCCTGGGTACCCACAGGGGGCAGCGCCAGATGTCCACTCCTCGCCTTTGTTCCCTTCTGTAGCGGTTCGCCACCGCCCGCCATTGGGGAAAGTAGGGCGGTGCCGTGATGACACGCACCTCATGGCCCCTGCCCGCCAGCCATTCAGCCAATTCGCCGCTGTACTTGCCTATGCCCACAGGTTCAGGGGCGTAGTTCAAGCCGTAGAGCAGCAGCTTCATCCCTGATTTCGATTGGGTTCAGCATGAGTATGCGCAGGCTTTTGCTTTTCCGCCCACAGCGGGCAGACGCTTGCGTAACCGTTTCTGTCAGCTTGCCCAGATCGACCCCCTGGCCTGGGTTTTGGCCGATTGCGAGTGCTACGGTCCAGGCCAGCTGCGTCGATTAGATCCCGCCATGCGCGATGCCATCACTGGGCTGATTGGTCGCTACGACCAGCAGGGCCGCTACCTCGACCGTTCCGCGATCGATCGGATCTCCTCCTACTACTCCGAGTCTGGCTTGCGCCTGGCGGCGGTGGAGCTGATCAACCGGGAGGCGGCGGCGATCGTGCGTGAGGCAGCCCAGCGCCTCTGGTTGGCCGATCCAGAGCTGATCCTCCCCGGCGGCAACGCCTACACCACGCGCCGGCTTTCTGCCTGCCTGCGGGACATGGACTATTTCCTCCGCTACGCCAGCTACGCCCTGATCGCCGGCGATCCCACCATCCTCGATGAGCGGGTGCTCAACGGTCTCGACGACACCTACAAGAGCCTGGGGGTGCCGACCGGCCCGACCGTCCGCAGCATCGCTCTGCTGGCCGATGTGGTGTGCGAACTGCTGCTGGATACGGGTGTGAGCGACACCACGGCCGTGCGCGCACCCTTCGAACACCTCTGCCGCGGCCTTGGCGCCACCAACCTGCGGGCGCGATAGGGCTTCAGGTTCCATGCTGTTAACCCAGGCCCCGTCTTTTCTCCCTGTGCTGCCTCCAGTCAATTCAGCCCATCGCCTCGCGCTGGCCCCGATCGCCACCCCCGACCGGCTGCTGCTTGGCCCGGGCCCATCCAACGCCCATCCGACCGTGCTCGAGGCCCTGGCCCGCACTCCGATCGGCCACCTCGATCCCCTCTACATCGTGCTGATGGGGGAGGTGCAGGAGCTGCTGCGATACGCCTGGCAAACCGACAACCGTCTCACCAGTCCCATGAGTGGTACCGGCAGCGCCGCCATGGAGGCCACCCTGGCCAACACGATCGAGCCCGGTGAGAAGGTGTTGGTGGCGGTGAAGGGCTACTTCGGCCTGCGCCTGGCCGACATGGCAGGCCGCTACCGGGCCGAGGTGGTGACGATCGAGAAGCCCTGGGGGGAGGCCTTCAGCCTCGAGGAGCTGGAGCAGGCCCTGGTGAGCCACCGCCCCAAGATCCTGGCGATCGTGCATGCCGAAACCTCCACCGGCATCTGCCAACCCGTCGAGGGGATTGGCGACCTCTGCCGCAAGTACGACTGCCTGCTGCTGCTGGACACGGTGACTTCCCTGGGGGCGGTGCCCATCTACCTGGATGAGTGGAAGGTGGACCTGGCTTACAGCTGCTCCCAGAAGGGCCTGAGTTGCCCGCCGGGGCTGGGCCCCTTCAGCATGGGGCCGCGGTCGGAGGCCAAGATGCTGGCCCGGGAGGGCAAGGTGCCCAACTGGTACCTCGATGTCAGCCTGCTCAACAAGTATTGGGGCAGCGATCGTGTCTACCACCACACAGCGCCCGTAAATATGAATTTCGGCCTGCGCGAGGCTCTGCGGCTGCTCGCCGAGGAGGGTCTAGAAGCAGCCTGGGCCCGCCACCGCAGCAATGCGGAGCGCCTCTGGGCAGGCCTGGAGCGCCTGGGCCTGGAACTCCATGCCCCCCAGAACCTGCGCCTTCCCACCCTCACCACCGTGAGGATCCCAGTCGGCGTCGATGGCAAGGCCTTCAGCCTCCATCTGCTCAACCGCCACGGCATCGAGGTGGGCGGCGGCCTCGGCGCCCTCGCGGGCAAGGTGTGGCGCATCGGCCTGATGGGCTACAACAGCCAGCCCGAAAATGTTGACCGCTTGCTCAACTTGTTTGAAAGCGAGTTGCCGGCTTTCCGGCCCGGGGCAGCCCTTGCTGGCGCCGCCGTTTAAACCATTCCCCCAGCTGGGCTGAGGCCTGGTCCGCCAGCAGGCCGCCAACCACCTCCAGCCGGTGGTGGGCACTGGCGTGGCTGGCTAGGTTGAGACAACTTCCCAGGGCCCCGCGCTTGGGATCGGCTGCGCCGAACACCACCCTGCCGACCCGCGCCTGCACCAGCGCCCCGGCACACATGGGGCAGGGTTCCAGGTTGACCACCAGGGTGCAGTCGTTGAAACGCCAGTCGCGCCGCAGCCGTGCAGCCTGCCCCAGGGCGACCAGCTCGGCATGGCCCAGGGGGTCGCCATCGTTTGAGCGGCGGTTGCTGCCCCAGCCAATGCACTTGCCGCATCCATCCAGCAGCACTGCCGCTACGGGAATTTCGCCCCTTCCCCCAGCCCTGGCGCCCTGGCGCAACACACGCTCCATCCAGAGCTCCAGCAGCTCAGGCGGCGGTTTGTTTGCTGGTGGAACTGCCACTGGCAACTGCATGCGCGGTTCCCCCCCTTGTAGTCCACCTTCCAGGGGGCCCGCAGGTGAGAATGGGGAGATCTGTTGCTGACCCGTTGGCAAGCTCGCCACCTGCCCCGCAGGCGATCCAGCCCCTGCCCTTTGCCAGCCCAGAGCAACTGGATCCCCAGCTCCAGGACTTCCTGGAGCTGGCCTCGCGCCAGCTGTGCACCTGGCTGGGGAGTGCCAGCCAGCGTTCCCCCCTGCCGGGTCTGGGCGTGCTGCCGGCGGTGGAGCCCCAGGCCCAGGGCCTCGGGCCCGAGCAGCTCCTGTCCGATCTGCAGCTGGTGATGGATGGGGCCTACAACCCCAACCATCCCGGCGCCCTGGCCCACCTGGATCCCCCGCCCCTGGCGGCCTCCATCGCAGCCGAGCTGATCTGCGCTGGCCTGAACAACAACCTGCTCGCCGAGGAGCTCTCCCCGAGCCTTACCCGGCTGGAGCGCAGCCTCACCGCCTGGTTGGCTGGCCAGCTGGGGATGCCCCCGGGCAGTGGTGGCGTGGGGGCCAGTGGTGGCACCCTCTCCAACCTGATGGCCCTGGTTGCCGCCCGGCGCAGTAGGGGTTTGGCCACCGAAAGTCGGGCGGTGGTGGTCGCTAGTGCCGACGCCCATGTCTCGATGGCCAAGGCGCTGGCGGTGATGGGCCTGCCGCCCGAGGCCCTCTGCCCGATTGCGGTGGATGGTGCCGGCCGCCTGCTCCCCCACGCCCTCGAGCAGGAACTGGACCGGTTGGAGCGGGCCGGCCAGCCGGTGATTGCCGTGGTGGCCACGGCCGGCACCACCGTGCGCGGCGCCGTGGATCCCCTGGAGGCAATTGCCGACCTCTGCGCCAAGCGGGGCTTGTGGCTGCATGTGGATGGGGCGATCGGTGCCGTTTTTGGCCTGGTACCAGCGCACCGTTTCCGGGTGGCTGGGCTGGAGCGCGCCGATTCGATCACGATCAATCCCCAGAAGGTGCTGGGCATCACCAAGACCTCCTCCCTGCTGTTGCTGGCCCAACCCCAGGCCCTGGCCCAGGCCTTTCAAACCGGCCTGCCCTATATGGAGCCCAGCTGGGGCGGGGGCCATGGCGGTGAAACGGGCCTGCAGGGCACCCGCCCGGCAGAGGTGCTCAAGCTCTGGTTGGGCCTGCGTCAGCTGGGTCTCAGTGGCATCGGCGCCGTGCTGGACGGGGCCATAGCTAGGCGCCGCCAGCTCCAGGCCCTGCTGGGTGCGAGCGAGCGTCTGCAGTTGCGTTGCGGCTCCTTCCACCTGCTGGCCTTCACCCCCCGGCAGCTGGATGTCGGGGCGGCGGCGCACTGGAGCCAGCAGACACGCCAGCTCCTGCTCCAGCACCAATTGATGCTCTCGCGGCCCCACTACGGCGGCCGCCACCATCTCAAGGCCGTGCTGGGCAATCCCCACACCCGCAGCGAGCACCTCGAAACGCTCGCCGGCCTCGTGCAAACCAGCCTGGTGGGCCTGCCATGAGCGGGCCCGAAGCCCAGCCGGGCCGCTGGCTTGCGATCGTGACTGGTGCGATTTCGATCCTGATCGGCGTGCTCTACCTGGCCCTGATCGCAGTGCTGGACAGCCGCGGTCCGCTCCAGCCACCGCCACCGGAGGCGATGGGGGGGGGGGCGGCAGAGGTGCAGCTCACTCGCTCGGAGGCCGGGGCGCCAAGCTCGGCTGCCTTGCCTGCAGGGGCTGCACCACCCGGTTGAGGGCCGCCTCGAGGAAACGGCTCAGGGCCCCCTCGCGCCGGTTTAGGTCGTATTGCTGCTGCACCACCTCCTGCAGACCGCCATCACCCCACTCCTGGTCTCGCTCGAAGT
>NZ_JAGQCR010000198.1:0-5913 GCF_024346295.1 Cyanobium sp. BA20m-14 | reverse complement strand
AACATGCTTGCTGTTGGCTTGAACGATTCCTGAATCGAAAGGGTCGGGATGATACAACGTTGGTTGCCAGCTCCTACCAGCATACCGTCTATGATGGCAAGTGTCAGGGGTAGATAAATGCTGAATGTGGTGCTTTTGCCCACCACCGATTGCACGTCGATCCTTCCTCGCAGCCTGGAGATACTTCCCCTCACCACATCCATGCCAACGCCTCTGCCGGAGACATCAGTAACTGTTTCAGCCGTAGAGAAGCCTGGTTCGAAGATCAGGCTAAGTATTTCATGGGTGTTGCCATTGAAATCGCTGTCGATAATGCCCCTTTCCCTTGCCTTTGCCAGCACCCGAGCGGGATCAATGCCGCGACCATCATCTTCAATTCTGATCAAGATACCTCCGGCTTGGTGACAGGCTTCAATTTCAATCTTTCCTTCAGCTGATTTGCCCAGGCCTTCTCTCTCGGCGGGGCGCTCGATGCCATGGTCAATTGAATTGCGCAACATGTGAATCATCGGCTCGGCAAGGGCTTCGACGATGTTGCGATCCAACTCAGTATCTTCCCCCTTGGTAATCAGGCAGATTTGCTTGTTTTGGCTATTTGCTAGGTCGCGAACCAGGCGATTCATCTTTTGGAAGGTGGTGCGGATCGGCACCATCCGCAATGACATCGCATTGCGCTGGAGGTCGGCGGCAATTCGTGAAAGCTGCCTCAGTTCCCGCGAGAGCTCCTCCGATTGCTGCCCAGCCACCACTGGGTGTTCAACCACCATCGATTTCGCAATCACCAGCTCCCCCACCAGATCGATCAGGGCGTCGAGTTTTTGGGTATCAATTTTGACAAAGTTACTGAGGTTGGTCGCTTTTGGTTTTGGGGTTGGCTTTGGCTGTGGCTCCTCTATTTCCTTGGGTAAGGTAGGGATTGACTTATTGATTTCGGCTATTGGTGGAATGATTTTCGCTTCGTCGGCGGGCACACTTGCTGGCACGCTTGTTTCGCTGGGCTTTTCGACCTTCACCTCAGCAGGATTGCCATCGAGGGTGCTCCTCACCCTTTCGATCAGCTCCCTTGTCGGCACGATGATTGGAGCTGTTTTGTTGTCGCTGCGGATTGTTTGCTCTATTCCATCCACAAACTTGCGCAGGGTATCCCCCCCAGCCAGGATCAGGTTGATGACATGTCTGTCAATGACAAGGCTATTTTGCCTTGCCGCATCAAGCAGGGATTCCAAGTTATGGGCTAGGTCTTTGATCGGCTCGAGCCCCAGGAATCCAGCACCGCCCTTGAAGGTGTGAAAGGCGCGAAACACCTGGTTGAGGGTTTCCCTATGGGCGGGATCCTCTTCTAAAACCAGCACACCTTGTTCTACCTGTGAGAGCAGATCCTTGCCCTCATTGCAGAATTCATTGAGCAGTTCGAGGTCGTCCTGACTTTCCAGATTGATCGTAAATCCAGCTTCTGTTTTGTTTGCTTCGGCATAGAGTGCCTTCTCAAGGGGCTGGTATTTTTGCTGGAGAGTCTCTAGTTCCCCTGCATCTAGGGCAGTACCACGGGATCCAAGCTCAACAAGCCAGCCACCCAGTTCCTCACTCAATTGCAGCGCCTTTTCCCTTCCCTGGGCGGCTGCGATTTGCTGGAGTTTGCCTAGGGAGGAGATCAGCGCAGTAATGCTGCTCTGGCCGCCTGATTGAACAAAGGCGAGCTCAAGGGCAATCTCCTGCAGCAGCTCCTCCGTTGACTCGTCCAGCAGGGCCATGGGCAGCACCAATCAGCACGAATATCGCCCATGGGCGTGCTCCGTGACCTTAACATTGCCCTTGTTATAACGGGCTTTGCCTGCCACGGCAATCAGGGCCCATGCCGCTCAATATCCCCTATAGGCCCAGGAACATCATTCGCATCTTGCTGAGCAGGGAGCCCTCCTGTTGGAGCTTTGTTTCAGAGCTGAGTTTTAGTAATTCTGCCCTCCTCTGGCTAATCACAGCAGCAAGCATCTCCAGCACCTTCGGCTCATGCTGCAGGAGTGGGCGCAGGTCGTCGCGTTCAACTTCCAGAACAACACAGGACCCCAATGCTTCAATTGTGGCACTGCGGGGCTCCTCGTTGAAAACACTCATCTCGCCGACAATTGCCGGGGCACTGAGGCGGGCAAGCTCGCGCAATTCACCGTCCTGCATTTTCTTTATAACCGCAACCTCGCCGCTGACAATTTGGTAGAGAGTGTTGCCTTCATCGCCTTCCACGATGATCCTCTCCCCCTGGCCAAAGCGGATGCAGCGGGTCAGTTTTGAGATGCCGCCAAGCTGGCTTTCGGTGAGTTGGCCAAACAAAGGACTCTTGGCCAGGATTGCAATCCGGTCTTGCAGATCGTATGTGAAGGGGCTCTCCGGCCCTGAGCTACCCAGGCGTCTTTTAAATTCCGTAATTGGGTAGGGTACCCGTTGATCTATGCGCTCAAGGGCATACCAGATCTGGCTGAGCACCTCCCCCCTCAGTTCGTCGTAGCCCAGGTCGGTGGGATCTTCCTGCCACACCTCAAGTTCGTAGGTGTTGGCGTAGTCGTGATAGGCATAGACAATCGCCTCTGGCGCCGGGTTCTTCAGCACACTCGGGCAGCTTTCCGCTACTTTTAGCAGCAGCTCCGTCGCCTGGTTGGGCGGTAGTTCCCTGTCGAGATTGATGTGCAATTCTCGGGCGATCGGACCCTTGGGGCTGAAGCGCCGCATGTTTTTCTGCCACATCATGCTGTTTGGCAGCGTGATCAGGGCGCCGTGAACATGGCGTAGGCGTGTGCTCAGCAGGGTCAGGGAAACTACCCAACCGTTTACGTTATCGCCGAGCTCTAGGTAATCGCCTTCTTCAAATGGGCTGTCGACCCGCAGCATGATTCCAGCAAACAGGTCCTTGAGGGCTTCCTGGGCCGCCAGGCCGATAACGGCTGTCAAAATGGCCGATGTGGTCACCAGGCCGACCACGTTGATATCGGCCGCCCTCTGCAGCACGATCAGGGTGAGAGCGGCGCCGATTGTTAGGGCGCCAAGGTCGCGCAGGATCTTGGGCGGATGGGGCCACCAGCTGATCGGAGCCGGTAATTCCAGCGTTAGCCAGAACGCCAGTTGCAGGGCTGCATAACTTTGGCCCAGATGCAGGGTTAAATCCAGCCAGAGTTTATTTTCAGATGCCGCAATGCTCGCCGGCAGGCTGGCGTGCGCAATCCAGATCAGGATTGCCAGGCCTGGCAGGCGTAGGGGCACCGGGGCCAGCTTGGTGCGCCTGCAGGTCAGCCATAGGGCTACCAGCAGGATCACCAGGCCCAGGGCTGTCATCAGGACTCCCAGATTGAGCATTTCAGCCGGCCATGGTTATGAGATCAGCGCCAGGCTGCAGATTGCCCAGCTAATTTTACAGAGAAGATGGAGGCTTTGGTCTGTGGCGAGATTGATCAGCTTGCGGCATTTGAGCAGGTCGATGAGGAAATGGGCAGCAAATTCTGCAGCCCCCAGCCAGGGCATCCCCGTGATCAGGGCCACCGCCAGGGCGTGGGTGCCGCAATGGCTGGCCATCCAGTAGCCCCAGGCCACACCCACCTGGCCGCAGCCGGGGCATTTGCCAATGGCCATCTTGTCTGTCTGCAGGGGAAAGTCGCAGAGGCAATGGGCAAAGCCCAGCATCAGCACCAGCTCCGGCAGGGTCCAATCCATTTGTTCAAGCCCAGGGCTGTAGATAGGTGGTTTGGCGCAGGCTGGCTTCCAGGTGGGCCATCAGCCGGCGGGCGTCGCTTATTCCTAGCTTCCCCCGGCCGATCGCCGCCTCGCTGGCCATTCGCAGCCGCTCCAACAGCAGCTGGGGATCGTGTTCCATTGCTTCTAACACTTCGGCATTGGTGTCGCCCCGCACCACATGGTCGATCTGGTAGCCGCCGCTGGCCTTGAGGCGCAGGTGCACGGCGTTGGTGCTGCCGAAGAGGTTGTGCAGGTTGCCCATCACCTCCTGGTAGGCCCCGCCGAGGAACAGGCCGATGAGGTAGGGCTCACCGGGCCGCAGGTTGTGGAGCTCCAGCAGCGGTTTCACCTGGCCGCTGTCGATGAAGCGGGCAATTTTGCCATCGGAATCGCAGGTGAGGTCGGCGAAGCTACCCAGACCATCGGGGCGCTCCTGCAGTCGTTGGATCGGCATGACGGGAAACAGCTGGTCGATTGCCCAGGTGTCTGGCGCTGAGCGAAAAACCGAGACGTTGGCGTAATAGGTGGAGGCCAGGGCGGCCGGCAGGGCCTGAAGCTCCTGGGGAATGGCGCTGCCGGCGGGGAGCGCCCCTAGGCGGGCGGCGATTGCCTGGCAGCAGGCCCAGGTGAGCTGCTCGGCCAGGCCCCGTTCGGGCAGGCTCAAGTAGCCCAGGCGGAAGGCGGCCAGGGCGTCGTGCTTGAACTTGAGGGCATCGTTCCAGGCCTCCTGCAGGGCGTCGCCCCCCCCATCCGGCGCCTCGATGGCGGCGTGGGTGTCGCGCAGGTTGCGCAGGATCAGGGCTTCGCCCTCCTGGGCGGGCGGCAAGGCGCCCGGCAGGGTGCCGGCTCCGAGCACGTCGAACACCAGCACCGAGAAGTGGCTGGCGAGGGCCCGGCCGCTTTCGCTCACCAGGGTGGGCACGGCTATGCCGTGGGGCTCGCAGCACTCCTTCACCGTTGCCACCACGTCGTTGGCGTAGTTCTGGAGGGAGTAGTTGGTGGAGGCGGCACTGGCGGTGCGGCTGCCGTCGTAGTCGATGCCCAGGCCGCCCCCCACGTCGAGATAGCCCATTGGCGCCCCCAGGCGGGTCAGTTCGGCGTAGATCTGGCCAGCCTCCTGCAGGGCATCTTTGAGCACGGCGATGTCGTTGATCTGGCTGCCGATGTGGAAGTGCAGCAGGCGCAGCTCACCGAGCAGGTCGGCGGCCCGCAGGGCCTCCACGCTGGCGAGCAGATCCGGCACCGAGAGCCCAAACTTGGCCCGCTCCCCCACCGAGCTGCCCCAGCGCCCAGTACTGCGGGCCGAGAGCTTGGCGCGGATGCCGAGCAGGGGGGCGGCACCGAGTTCGCCGCTGGCGGCGATGATCCGCCCCACCTCATCGGCCTGCTCGATCACCACCACCGGCTGACGGCCCAGGCGCCGGGCCAGGATCGCCGTTTCGATGTAGCGCTGGTCTTTATAGCCGTTGCAGATCAGCAGGGCTTCCGGGTCGTCCAACAGGGAGAGGGCGATCAGCAGCTCGGCCTTGCTGCCGGCCTCCAGGCCGAAGTGCCAGCGGCGGCCGCTCTCCACCAGCTGCTCCACCACGTGGCGCTGCTGGTTGCACTTGACAGGGAATACGCCCTGGTAGCGGCCGCCGTAGCCGTACTGGGCGATGGCCCGCTCAAAGGCGCCATGCAGGCGCTCTAGCCGGTCTTCAAGGATGTCGTCGAAGCGGATCAGCAGTGGCAGCGACAGGTCGCGGCCCTGCAGCTCCTGCACCAGCTCCACCAAATCGAGGGAGCCGCCCCGGTCGCCGCGGGGTTGAACCATCACATGGCCCCGCTCGCTGACGCAGAAGTAGGGATCCCCCCAGCGCTCGAGGCCGTAAAGGGCGGCGCCGTCGGCGGCGGTCCAGGTGCCGGTGGGATTGGCGAGCACCATCGGGCCTTTGGGTTGTGGCGGGTTGCGTGACTGGAATCTTGTCAGTGGCCGGGGCTGCGGTTCGGCCCGATTCGACGGGTTGGCTCTGCTGACCCTGACTTACTCCGCCCGGTGAGCCATGGATGACGTCCGCTCCACATCACTCCCCCCTTAAGGGGGGATTTGAGGCGGATCGATTTCTACCTTTCGGGGTCGCGGGCAAAATGTAGTGAGTAATTCTTGCGTCGAGACAATCCCATGCCGCATCAGGGTTCGTATATCAACGGCAAGTG
>NZ_JAGQCR010000197.1:0-5925 GCF_024346295.1 Cyanobium sp. BA20m-14 | reverse complement strand
TGGTCGAGGAGAGCAGCAGCGATGAGCAACCCCCTATGGATGCTTGTGCCCTGGGCGGTTTTTGCAATCGCGGCAGGAATCAAGTTTTGGCGCTTGACCAGCCTGTTCCGCAGGCACCTAATCGGCACCCCGTCCGGCACCGAGCAGTTCAGGAGCTCCCTTGAGCGAGCCTGGGCTAAGGACCAGCAGGCCGCCTGACAGAGCTCCGCAAGTGCCGTTACAAATTGTGATATATTTGAGTTTGGTCATCGAGCGGTCCTGGACGGGTCCGCTTTTTTATTGGCTTTTATTTGTTGATCGCTCTCCAAATCCACCAAATAACCAGCCCCAGCAGCGCCCATGGCAGCAGCGCTCTAAATACAACCGCCACCAGCAACACCACCAGCAACGACACCGCGGTGCGCTTTGTCAAAGCCTTCGCCTCGTCGCTCATGAAGCGCCAGCGGGGAATCAGGGCCATCTGTTCTTAGGCGGGGACTCGCCCCAGCAAAGCCCCTCCCCCTAGATTTGGCACCTATGGCTCAAGTGGCTTCGGTTTCAGCAGCTCCGCCATCCCAGCCACGCCCCCGCTGGCAGGTGCCATTGCTGGTGGGCTTTTGCTTTGGCCTCGGTTATGGCGTCACCCAGCGGTTGCTTGCCCTGCAGCTGCCTTCCCTGGTGCGCCTTGGTCAGGGCTTTGAGGTGCGGCCCTTCCCGGGCACTTCGCTGGAGAGCCTGCGGCTGCGGTTTGGCGCTGAAAACCAGGATATCCGCGGTGACGCGGATCTTTTGCAGTTAGAGCAGCAACCCGATACAGCCTCTCCCGCCGCCAGCGAAGCTGAGCCGCCCCAGGAGTTGCCCTCGCCCGCGGCTGAACCGGAAGCCCAGGCTGTCCCCGCTGACGCGCCAAGCCTGGATGCCCCGCCGCCTCCAGATTTGCCTAGCGCTGATCTGCCACAGTCCACACCTGCTGCCAGGCCCCAATGAGTGCGCCGCAATCGCTTGTCCAAGCTGCCTTGCAGCGCTTGGGGGCTCGCTTAGGCAGCGGCCTCGTTGATGCGGCCGCCAATCTGGCTCTGCTGGCTCAGGACGCTCCGGAGCGGCTGCGTCAGGAGTTTCAGCTTTTCTGGGACGAAGTGGAAGCAGAAGCTGCCCGGATCGAGAGGGACGACGAGCCGGAGGTAGCCATCACGGCGCCGTCTGTGGATATTCAGGATCAAATCGATGCCCTGCGCGCCCGGGTGGCGGCCATGGCTCGCCGACTGGACCAGGATTCGTGATCCTGCTTAGGCCGCTGCGCATCTGGTGGTTGGCCCTGGCCCTGCTGCTCGGTCTGTGGTGGGACGGCCAAGCCTGGAGCTATGTCGGTGGTGTCACCCCAGAGCGGCAGCGGAGCCGTCAGCGGCGCCGGGCCCGCTGGCTCACCCAGGCATTCCTGGGGCTTGGCTCAGCCTTTATCAAGCTGGGCCAACTGCTTTCGGCCCGTCCCGACGTGCTGCCCGCTGAACTGGTGGAGGAGCTAGCCACCCTGCAGGACCGGGTTCCCGCCTTCCCCTTTGCGGTGGTGCAAGACCTGCTGGAGCAGGAGTTGGGTGAGCGCTGCGCCGAGATAATTGACCTGGAGAGCGAGCCGCTGGGTTCGGCCAGCCTGGCCCAAGTGCACCGCGCCAGCCTGCGCAGCGGCCGTCAGGTGGTGTTCAAGGTGCAGCGCCCTGGCTTGGAGCGCACCTTCCGGCTCGACCTTGAGGTGATGCAACAAGTTGCTGCGGCGGTGCAGCGCCATCCCCGCTGGGGCCGCGGCCGCGACTGGATCGGCATTGCCCAGGAGTGCCGGCGGGTGTTGCTCAGAGAGCTCGACTTCCGGCTGGAGGCCGAGCACGCGGCCCGCTTCCGCCAGCAGTTTCTAGACGATCCCGGCATCCGCATTCCAGCCGTGGTGTGGGAATTGAGTTCCCGCCGGGTGCTTTGCCTCGACTATGTGCCCGGCATCAAGATCACCGATCGCCAGGCCCTGATCGAGGCTGGAATCGTGCCCGCCGCCGTAGCGGAAAAGGGCGCCGCCAGCTACCTGCAGCAGCTGGTGCGGTTTGGCTTTTTCCACGCCGATCCCCACCCCGGCAACCTGGCCGTTGCCGCCGATGGGGCCCTCATCTACTACGACTTCGGCATGATGGGTCAGCTCTCCAGCCGCCTGCGGGGCCGCCTGGGCAGCATGGTGCGTGCAGCAGCTGGCCGAGACGCAGCTGGTTTGGTCAAGGAGCTGCAGCAGGCGGGTGTGATTGCACCTGGCGTTGATCCGGGCCCGGTGCGGCGCCTGGTGAGGGTGATGCTGGAAGAGGCGCTGACGCCTCCTTTTTCCGCCAATGTGCTTGAGCGCCTGTCGGGCGACTTATACGACCTGGTTTACGGACAGCCCTTCAGGTTGCCCCCAGAGCTGATCTTTGTGATGCGGGCCCTCTCCACCTTTGAGGGGGTCGGCCGCAGCCTCGATAGCGGCTTTAGTTTGGTGGCGATTGCCCGCCCCTACCTACTTCCCCTAATGACTTCAAGCGGTGGCAGGGGTTCTGGTGTTGGCGGTAGTGCAAACGACCTCTTCAATGAAATCTCGCGCCAGGCGGCAGAGGTGGGCAGCCGCGCCTTGGGTATTCCCAAACGATTAGACGACAGCCTGGCGCGCATCGAGCAGGGCGACCTGCAGGTGCAGATTCGCGCCGGCGAAACGGATCGCCTGCTCCGGCGCTTGGCCCTGGCCCAGCAGGCTGCGGGTCAGTCGATGCTGCTAGCTGGTTTGGCAGTTGCAGCGGCCCTGCTGGCGGTCAGTGCTCGACCGGCCTTAGTAATCATTCCCCTGCTGGCCAGCCTGCATGTGGGGCTCAGCTGGGTCAAGCTGCAGGGCCGGCTTAAGCGCGATGGCCGGATTGATCAATTGCCCGGCGTGGGTTGAGCTTTTTGCTGGTTTGGGGCTTGTAGGTGTACACCGCCTCATCAGCTTTTGCCCAGGTTTGCTCCAGAGTGATTCGCGGTTCACTCATCGCTGCACCGATCGAGGCTTGAACGCCGCAGGCTTGCAGGGCCTCCCGCAGGCGATCCACCAGTTCATCCAAGCCGGAGGCGCTGGGGTTGAACACCATCAGCGCGAACTCGTCGCCGCCAACGCGGGCCAGTAAATCCGTGCCGCGCATTTGGGCGCCCAGCTGGCTGGCTGCGATCTTCTGCACCTGGTCTCCCATCTGATGGCCCTGCTCATCATTGATTTGCTTGAAGCCGTTTAGATCAACCACCACCAGCCCGTACTGATAGCCGTGTCGCTGGCGGCGGCTCTCTTCAAGATTGAGGCTCTCATCCCAGGCGCGGCGGTTGGCGATGCGGGTGAGCCCATCGGTGCGGCTCTCGCGCAGCAGGGCTCCATTGAGCCGGCGTAGCCGGATCTCCGAATTGCGACTCACCAGCACCAATGAGATGGTGGCCAGTGAACCCATCAGAAAAACCAGGGCCGTGGCGCGCCAGGAGGTCCAGTTGAGCCGGTTGTGGTCAATGCTCACCTGGGTGCTGACCAGCTGGTTGGCAAAGGGCACGATGCGCAGCCCTACCAGTTTTTGGTCTTCTGGCTCTAGCTCAAGCTTGGGCAGTGCCCGGCGCTTGCAGGCTTGGGTCCTGATCGTGGCCGCTGATCGCCAGCATGCTGGCCGAAAGATTTACCAGGGAGAAGGCTGCTTTTTGCTTGCCCCGTATGTTCCATGGACCGTAGATAAAGGCTGTCCAACCACTGGAGCGGCCCGGTATTGGATAGGCCCGCACCGCCATAGGGGCAAGGTTGTAGCCCAATCCATTGCAGTGGGGCTGATTTAAGTCGGCCCTGAGCTCAGGGGAGGCGCCGCTTAGGGCGGTGCGTACTGATCGAGCCTGGGGATCGTTGCGGGGATCTAGAGGTAAACGGCGCAGGATGGCCAGGCTTTCCTGTTGGGAGATGCTGCTGGTATGAAAATCCTCAAGATCCCAGTTGCCGAGGCTGATTACGCCGATGGTCGCGTTGGGATCGGGATCGGTGCGCTCACCCTCTGGTTCCCCGTTTTGCACATCGCTGCGAGCCAGGGAAAGGGCTGTGAGCGAGCGGGCAATGGCGGTGCATTTGGCCGAGGCCAGGTGACTCACCTCCGAGGCCCCAACCGACTCCAAAGGCTCGTGCAGGAGCTGGTAGGTGAATACGGACGCTCCACCTGTGACAACTATGCCGATAGCGCCGAGCAAGGCGGAGAGGCGCGTTAAGCCCTTTGCGTTGAACTCTGGGCTTTTTGCTGTGAATTCAGACGCCACCAATTTGGTGGGAGGGTCTTGGGAGGCGGGTGCCAACAGCGCCTCCGGGCCCTAAGTGTTCAGGAAACTTTAATGGCTGACCCTTGCTTTTTATTTATCGTCCTCCAACGGGGGAGGTATAAATACTTAGGCTTTGCCGCGGGGGCCCCGGTCTTCAGCGCCGGCGTAGATCGCCTGGCTGCCGAGTTCGTCCTCAATCCGGAGCAGTTGGTTGTATTTAGCCACCCGATCGGAGCGACTGAGGGATCCGGTTTTGATCTGGCCGGCGCGGGTGGCTACGGCGAGGTCGGCGATGGTGGTGTCTTCGGTTTCGCCGGAGCGGTGGCTGATGACACTGGTGTAGCCAGCCCGGCCGGCTAGATCGATCGCCTGCAGGGTTTCGGTGAGCGAGCCGATCTGATTCACTTTGATCAAAATTGAATTGGCGACACCAAGATCGATGCCCCGCTGTAGCCGGGCGGTGTTGGTCACAAACAGGTCGTCGCCCACCAGCTGCACCGTTTTGCCAAGGCGCTCGGTGAGTAGGGCCCAACCATCCCAGTCGTCTTCGGCGATGCCGTCTTCAATTGAAACGATCGGGAACCGGCTGGCCAGCTGGGCTAACTGGTCCACCATCTCGGCGCTGCTGTAGCTGCCGCCGCCGAAGTTGTAGCGGCCATCTTTGAAAAACTCGGTACTGGCCACATCCAGAGCTAGGGAGATCTGGTCGCCGGGCCGATAGCCGGCCTTCTCGATTGCTTGCATCAGCAGTTCGCCGGCGGCGTCATTGCTGGCCAGGTCGGGAGCGAAGCCGCCCTCATCGCCAACGGCGGTTGAGAGGCCCTGGCTGCTCAGCAAACCCTTGAGGGTGTGGAACACCTCCGCGCCCATGCGCAGGGCTTCGCGGAAGCTGCTGGCGCCATGGGGCACCAACATGAATTCCTGAAAATCCATGTTGTTGGAGGCGTGGGCGCCGCCGTTGATCACATTCATCAGCGGCACCGGCAACAGGTTGGCCAGCGGGCCGCCTAGGTAGCGGTAGAGGGGCAGGCCGACGCCGTTGGCGGCTGCCCGGGCGGTGGCCAGGCTCACGGCCAACACGGCGTTGGCACCGAGGCTGGACTTGTTGTCACTGCCGTCGAGTTCGGCCATGGCACCGTCCACGGCGCTTTGGTCAAGGGCGCTCAGGCCACAAAGGGCCGGGGCGATTCGCTCTTCGATGTTGTTGACGGCTTGGGTGACGCCCTTGCCGAAGTAACGGCTGCCGCCATCTCGCAGCTCATGGGCCTCATGGGCACCGGTGCTAGCGCCACTCGGCACAATCGCCCGGCCGCTGGCGCCTCCCTCCAGCAGCACCTCGGCCTCCACCGTGGGTGTGCCGCGGGAATCCAACACCTCCCGTGCCACCACGGTGTCAATAACAAGGTCGAGGGAATCGATCACGTTGAAGTGCCATTGGCGCTCTCTGTCGAGATCCTATGGGTCACCCCCACCCATCCATTTGTGCTGATGGGTACCGCCCTTGGGGTTGCTCGCCACAATGGAATTTGTTGTGCCCAGGTTGATGCCTGGCCTGATCCGCTGATGCGCATGCTGCACACCATGCTCCGGGTTGGCGATCTGGAGCGCTCCCTCACCTTTTATACGGAAGTG
>NZ_JAGQCR010000196.1:0-5993 GCF_024346295.1 Cyanobium sp. BA20m-14 | reverse complement strand
CTGCTCGGCGCTATCGCGGATTGTGCAGGTGTTGTAAAGCACCAACTCGGCGCTGTGCTCGTCTGTGCCGGCCCGGTAGCCCATGGCTTCCAGGATCCCGGCCATGCGCTCGGAATCCGCCTTGTTCATCTGGCAGCCAAAGGTGGTGATCCAGTAGCTGCCGCGGGGGACGTTGGTGCTGAGGTTGGTGGCCGTCATGCAACTAGTTTCGGCCATCAGGGTTGGCGGCTGGCGGGAAAAGGGACCTGGTCTGGTGTCCTGGAATCTGTACACGCTGTACGGATTCCAGGACGTGTGCCAGACCCGTGTCAGCTTGAGACCAGCCCCTTCGCCCTGATGCAGCTTCGCCTGCAACGCTTTCAGCTCACCAAGGCCGTGCCCCTGGCCATCAGCCGCGGCACGACGGCTGCGGTGGAGCACCTGCTGGTGAGCCTTGAGCACGACGGGCTCACGGGCATAGGCGAGACCGGCGGCTTTGAAACCGGCCACCGCCATTACGACATCGATGCCGTTGCGGCGGAGCTGGAGGCGGTTGCCCCCCAGCTGGCCGCCCTGGCGCCGGAGCCCCTGCAGGCCTTGGAGCCCCTGCTGGCCGCCCTGAGCCCCCCGGCCCGTTGCGGCTTGGATCTGGCCCTGCACGACTGGTGGGGCAAAAGGTTGAACCAGCCCCTGCACCGGCTCTGGGGCCTGGATCCAGGCGCCTGTGTCGCCACCAGCGTCACCCTTGGCTTAGGTACGCCCGAGGCTGTCCTGGCGAGGCTTGAGCGCTGGTGGCTGCAGTTGCCTGCCACCCGCATCAAGCTCAAGCTGGGCAGCCCCGCTGGCATCGCCCACGACCTGCCCCTGCTGGAGGGGGTGGCTACCGCCCTCGAGCAGCGGCGCCAGCAGACGGGTAGAGCCTGCGAGCTGCAGGTGGATGCCAACGGCGGCTGGGATCTGGCCACAGCCCGGGCCATGCTCGAGCCCCTGGAGCGGGCCGGCGTGGTGCTGCTCGAGCAGCCCCTGGCGCCCCTGCTGGATCCGGAGGCTGACAGCGCTGGTTTTGCGGCCTTGCATGGCGAATCTCCCCTGCCCCTGGTGGCCGATGAGAGCTGCTGGCAGCTGGCCGATCTGCTGCGGCTGGCCCCCCACGTGGATGGCATCAACATCAAGTTGCTTAAGAGCGGTGGCCTTGGCGAGGCCCTGCTGCTGGCCCAGACGGCTCGCCGCCTGGGTTTAGGGGTGATGCTGGGGTGCTACTCGGATGGCGCCCTGCTCAATGGCGCGGCAGCCCAGCTGCTGCCCCTAGTGACCTGGCCCGATCTCGATAGCCATCTCAACCTGGTGGACGACCCCTTCACCGGATTGACCCTGGAGGGAGACGTGCTGATTCCGCCAGCGGGCCCCGGCCTTGGCATCAATCTGGGTATCTCCATGGGGCAGGCGTCATGTTGAGCCCAAGCGCTCCGGTCGTGCTGCTGCTCCACGGCGGCCTCGACGACCTCAGCGGCAAGACCGGTTTGGCGATGTTGCGCTATCGCAGTGGGCCAATTGTGGCGGTGATCGATCCGGCTTTCGCTGGCTCCGACCTGCAGCAGGTGAGCGGCATTGAGCGGGCTGTGCCGGTGGTGGCTGATATGGCGGCGGCACTGGCCTACGGGCCCGAGGTGGCGGTGGTGGGGCTGGCCCCCTCCGGTGGCCGCCTGCCACCAGCGATGCGGACCGATCTGCTGGCGGCGCTGGAGGCGGGGCTGAACCTGGCCAGTGGCCTGCACAGCCGCCTTGGCGATGATCCCGAGCTGGCTGCCGCCTGCCGCCGAGCCGGCCAGTGGATCTGGGATCTGCGCCAGGAGCCGGCTGGCTTGGAGGTGGCGGCCGCGCGAGCTGCTGCCCTGCCCTGCCGCCGGGTGCTGGCCGTGGGTTCGGATATGGCCGTGGGCAAGATGAGCGCCTGCTTGGAGTTGCAGGCTGAGGCCAGGCGCCGCGGCCTTGATGCCCGCTTTGTGGGCACGGGTCAGGCAGGCATCTTGATTAGCGGCCAGGGCGTGGCCCTCGATGCCGTGCGGATTGATTACGCCGCCGGTGCCGTGGAGGCGGCCGTGCTGGCCGCCGCCGTTGGGGCCGGGCCGCAGGCGTTGCTGCTGGTGGAGGGCCAGGGGTCGCTTTGCCATCCGGGCTCCAGCGCCACCTTGCCCCTGCTGCGCGGCAGCCAGCCCACCGAACTGCTGCTGGTGCACCGCGCTGGCCAGAGCCACGTGCGCACCCGGCCAGGGGAGGTGCCGGTAGCGATCCCGCCCCTGCCCGAGTTGATCGCGGCGCTGGAGGCCCTGGCGGCCTTGGGGCGTCCCGATGGCCTGCGGCCGCGGGTGCGGGCCGTGGCGCTCAACACCGCCCGATTGGACGCCGCCGCAGCTCAGCTTGCTGTTGCCGCCACCGCGGCCGAGCTCGGCTTGCCTTGCGCCGATCCGGTGCGGCATGGGGCTGGGGTTTTGCTGCAGGCGCTGCAGTAGTCACAAAAAAGCCGCCCCAAAAGTGGTGGGGACGGCTAGGGAATCAAGGGCGAGCGAGGGGATTCGAACCCCCGGATGGCGGCACCACAAGCCGCTGCCTTAACCGCTTGGCGACGCCCGCCGCGCCCTTGGAATGTAGCAAGTCGTGGCCTGTCAAGGCTTCTCACCCGTTGCGGCGACCTGCTTCAGCGCAGCTACCGCGGCCTCAGCCACAGGATTGGAATTGCCACCAGGCAGAGAATCCCCGCGCCTGTTTGCAGTTCGGGCAGCACGCCGGCCACTGGCACCAGCAGCGGCGAGCGCAGCCAGGGCCCGACTAGGTCGCGTAGAAATGCTGCTGAGTCGGCGTCGAGCAGGGCTGCTGCCAGGGCAGCCAGAAAGGCCGTGCCAATGAGCTTCTGGTCCATGCCCTTGCCCCTGGGCTTGCATTAGACAGGACGTTGAGGGTTGGGGCAAGGCGCCTGCCGTGGCGAGCAAAGGGTGCCAACCTTGATTGCCTGCAACTTTGCACCGTTTGGTCTGCCGTTCGGACACCCCGGCCCGCTTCGCATGGGCGCCTGGCTTGATCGTGCTCGCCCTAGCCGCTGGCGGGCTTGCCCTCACCAATCCATCCCCTGCTGATTTCCGCGCCTACGTCAGTGATCGCCTAGTGGAAGAGATCAGCAAGGAGCTCTGCGGTGATGGCGGCGTGCCGGTGCTGTTGCGGATGGCGATCAACAACTGTGTGGGGCTTGTTCAGGCCCAGCGAGCGGCCTTGGCGGCCGTGGTGCTCAGCCACACCCGCCGTCGCAACTACGGCCTGTTGAGTGTTTTCGAAAGTGAGCTGGGCGGCCAATCGCTGCTGCGCTGGCAGGTGCCGCGCTTTCGCTCCACCGTGGTGGGTGTAGCCGGTCAATTTGTGTTGATCAGCGCTGCCAGCGACCGTCCCGAGAGCCCCTAGTGAAGCTGCGCCTGCCCCGGGGGCTGCTGGATCCGCGCCTGGGCGGAGCCGAGTTTCGCGCCGATGCGGATGGGCTGGTGTCCCTGAGCATCGCTTTCGAGGCGGGACGGATCACGGCCATTTCGCCCCTGCCCGCCCAGGCGGCGGCGGCCAGCCTGCCCCTGGCCCTAACTCCCCTGATTGAGCCCCATACTCACTTGGATAAGGCTTTCAGCGCCGCCGCCTTTCCCAACCGGGAGGGCACGATGGCGGCGGCCTTAGCTGCTAACCAACGCGAATACGCTCAGCGCAGCGTTGAGCAGGTGGCTGAGCGGGCTGAGCGGGCCTTGGAGCGGGCCTGGCGCAACGGCGTGCGGGCGATCCGCAGCCATATCGATAGCGTTGGGGCTGGGGCCGAACCCAGCTGGGAAGCCCTGTTGGCGGCCCGTGAGCGCTGGCGCGAGCGGCTGGAGCTGCAGCTGGTGGCCCTGGCACCAATGGCCCATTGGCTCACGGCGGAGGGGCAGGCCCTGGCCCGGCGGGTGGCCGCTGGCCAGGGGCTGCTGGGTGGGGTGATCGGGCCGCCCTATGGCCAGGGTGCCGCTAGCCGCAACGTCGACCGCGAGGCCCTGCTGGCCCTGCTTGACCTGGCCGAGCGCCATGGTTGCGGGGTGGATCTGCACGTTGATGAGGCCGATTCCTGCCCTGGCGAGGGGGTGGCGATGGTGGCCCAGTTGGTGTTGGAGCAGCGCCGCGCCGTGGCGATCACCTGCAGCCACGCCAGCAGCATGGCCCTGTTGCCGCAACGCAACTGCGACCGGCTGGCGGATCGGCTGGCCGCCGCCAACATCGCCGTGGTAGCCCTGCCTACCACCAATTTTTGGCTGCTGGGGCGCCGGCCCGGGCGCACCCCCTGGCGGCGGCCCCTGGCGCCGATCCGCAGCCTGCAGCAGGCGGGCGTGAGGCTGGCTATCGGCGGCGACAACGTGCAAGACCCCTGGTATCCAGGTGGTGATTTCGATCCCATTGAGCTGCTGCGCTGGTCGGCGCCGCTCTGCCAATTGATGCCCTGGCAGCGGCTGGGCCTGGCCCCCTTCAGCACCGCCGCCGCAGCGGTGCTGGAGCTGGCCTGGGATGGGGTGGTGCGGCTTGGGGCCCCAGCCGATTTAGTGCTGCTTGGGTCTGGTAGCTGGGGGGAGCTGCTGGCCCGGCCGCCCCAGCGGCGGGTATTGCGTCAAGGCGTCTGGCTGCCGCCGCCCGAAGCTGAGAAGCCTTCACCCCTTTTGCCACCCCATGGCTGAGCGTTGCCCTGAGGCCCAGATCACTGCCCTGGCAGCTGAGCTGCGCCGGTTGGATTCGGCCCTGCCGCTGCTCGGGGCCGAGTCGCCGCTGGAGCTGGAGCGGCTCTCCCGCGACTACTACGACTACTCGCCGGTGCTGGTGCCCCTGCTGCAGGGCTGCCGCGCCCAGCTGGTGGCCAGAGCCACCACGGTGGAGCAGGTGCTGCTGGTGGCAGGAGCCTGTGCTCGCCAGGGCGTGCCCTTGACGGTGCGGGGTGCCGGCACGGGCAACTATGGCCAGTGCGTGCCGCTGGAAGGCGGGCTGGTGCTGGATCTCAGCGGCCTCAATCAGCTGCGCCAGCTGGATGAAGCCACCGGGGTGCTCGAGGTGGAGGCAGGCGCCTTGATGGGGGCGATCGAGAAGCAGTTGGCCCCCCGGGGCCGGGCCCTGCGGCTGGTGCCCAGCACGGTGCGCAGCGCCAGCATCGGTGGTTTTATCGCCGGTGGCTCCGGCGGCATCGGCTCCCTGCGCTGGGGTTTTCTGCGCGATCCCGGCAACCTGCTGGGTCTGGAGGTGGTAACCCTCGAGCCCGAGCCGCGGTTGCTGCAGCTCGATGCTGCGGCCAGCGCCCCGCTCAACCACGCCTACGGCACCAATGGCATCATCACTGCCCTGCGGCTGCCCACCAGCGAGGCGGTGGTTTGGCAGCAGCTGGTGGTGGGTTTCGAGCAGTGGGGGCAGGCCCTGGCGGCGGCCCAGGCCCTTACAAGCACGGCCTTTGAGCTGAATGCCATCACCGTGCTGGAGGCGCCGCTGGTTAGCCAGCTCCCCTGGCCGGCGGGCTGTCCGGCGCCCGAGCCTGGTGAGCAGCGCCTGTTGTTGCTGGCCGCCCCCGCAGCCCTGGAGGTGTTGCCGAGCTGGCTGGCGGCCAAGGGCGGAGCGCTGCGCTGGCAGGCTCCCCAGGGCCAGAGCCGGGGGCTGCCGCTGCGGGAGCTCAGCTGGAACCACACCACCCTGCATTGGCGCGCCCAGCATCCGGATTGGACCTACCTGCAGATGCTGCTGCCCCAGCCGGAGGCCCCCTGTCTGGAGCGCCTGCGGCAGCAATGGGGCGACGACCTGCTTTGGCACCTGGAGGCCGTGAGGCAGCAGGGTGCGGCCCGGCTGGCGGCCCTGCCGCTGCTGCGCTGGCGCGGCGAGGAGGCCCTGCAGCAGCTGCTAGACGATTGCCGCCGCTGCGGTGCCGTGTTGTTTAACCCCCACGTGATCAGCGTCGAAGATGGCGGCTTGGGTGTGATCGATGC
>NZ_JAGQCR010000195.1:0-6016 GCF_024346295.1 Cyanobium sp. BA20m-14 | reverse complement strand
TGATACCCGAAAATCACTGCGATGGCTGCTATCTGTGGCTCTAGTGCCTTGGGTGTGAGCAGGTTTGGGGGTTTCGCGCCCTTTGGAGCTTCTCAAGAAAGTCCTGGGATCGAGCAGCTGCTTCGTAGGCAGCTGCTCGATTGTCGGTATTCGAGGGTTGGGCTCATGCAGTTCCGATGCCGCGGGCTGAGCGATGAGGGCTTCGTGGCCAGGGCCTCTTATTCAAGGGAAAGGGAGCTCCCTTTAATTGGGCGCGGACCAAATAAAGGTTCGAGCAGAAGCCCACATCCACGCTGGGTGTCAGGGGCACCGATCGGCTCTGATTGTTCTGCTCCACGGGCTCTGCCTTGGTAGCGGCCATGCCGCGGGGCTCTGTCGGAACCCGCAGGGCTCCGGTCGTCAGCGGCCGTCCTTCAGCGTGCCACGGCTGCGCCGTGGCGTGCATCGGCCAGCCGCCGCCGCCCTCCGCTCCGGGGCAGGTGTGGGGGGGCGGGCAGGGCCACTCTCCCGCGGCTGCGGTGGTCGGGCCTTCGCCCGCGTTGATGGGGAAGGAGAAGGCCCCAAGTTTCCTCGCGCGGCGGCGCGGCCAGCTGGGCGTTCCGGGCTAAATCTGGCGGGTCTGCTTATCAGTTGCAGATCCCTGTGAGCATGGCCAGGCTTTGCGTAGATCCATTGTCTCGCAGCGGCTCTGCCGACTCATAAGTGCACTTGTACTGCTAGAATAAGAGATGCGCCAAAGGCCCCAAGCCCATCGCCTGCGGTAATTCAATTCCCTGATCTCGCCAGCACTGCCGCTCTTTTATTTGCGGTGTGTTGCCCCGATTAGTTGTCACCTCTGGCAGCTGAATCATGGATCTTTATCTCTCATCTAGTCCTGCAATAGCCCCATCCCATTCGCTTGTGATCGCGGCTGGAGGCGGCCGTGATCTGGCCTGGCCCCAGCAGCGCATCGCCGCTGAGCTGCTCGGCCGCAGCGGTGGCCGGCTGGTGCATCTGGTTCTCCATGGCGGGGCCCGCGGCGCTGATGCCGCTATTGGTCGTGCTGCCCAGCAGCTGGGTTGGTCAGCCCTGGTGATGCCGGCCCAGTGGCAGCTCCATGGCCGGGCCGCCGGGCCGATCCGTAATCGCGAGCTGCTGCAGCAGGCCATTGCCAAAGCCATGGCCCACACCTCCCCGGGCTCGCTCGCCTCGGTGTTGGTGGTGGCCTTTCCCGGTGGCCCAGGGACCGCCTCGCTGGTGAGAGAAGCCCGTCGCATGGCCTCCCATTCCCCGGTGCCGATCTCGGTGGTCGAAGTCAGTGCAGTTGCCGGGCTCTGCGCTGTTCCGGCTGGCATCGGCTGCTCGTAATCCCCCAGCACCAAAAACCTTTGGAGCGCTTGGCGCTCCGTTCCGTTCTTTCCATTCCCATCCCCATCGCCTGCTCACCGTCGTGCCTGTAATCACCCCTATTCCCACCGCTGTTCCTGTCGTCGAGTCGGCTCCTCCAGTGGCAGGCCCCGCCTGCTCCCTCCAGCGATCCGGTTCCCTCTGGCAGCTGGGCATCGAGGCCCAGGAGCTCACCACCGCTGTCTCCCAGCTGGCCGAGCAGCTGGAAACGGATGATCCCGAACAGCGCGCCTCAGCCCTCGCCGAGCTGGAGGCCGCTCTTCTGGCAGAAGAGGGCAACAAAGCCGCCTTGGCAGCCAAGGCCGATGCCACCTGCTGGGTGATCGAGCATCTGCGCGCTCAGGCGGCCTACCGGCAGCAGCAGGCCAAGCGGCTCGCCGATCTGGCCCGCAGCGATGCCGGTAGGGCAGATGCCCTGGAGGAGTCGCTGATCTTTGTGCTCACCCAGCTGCAGCCCTCGGCCAGCCGCTTCTCCTTCCCGAATCACGAGCTCAGCAGCCGCAAGTCCCAGGTCGTCGTGATCGACGACGAAGACGCCCTCGATGCCGAGTGGCTCGCCATCAAAACCACCAGTCAGCCCGATAAGGCCGCCATCAAAGAGGCCCTCAAAGCCGGCCGCCAGATCACAGGAGCCCAGCTGCTCACCCGCCGCAGCTGGCGCATCCACTAACAGCCGCGGGCCCTTATCGACATGGGCCTGATGCAGGAGCGGGCCCAGATCACTTGATCCGCAATCAACTCAAGCCAATTCACCGCCATGACCACAACCGTGTTCTCCGCCGAGCAGATCGCTGCTCTCTCTGCTCCCCTTGATCGCGCCAAGGTTCAGACCCGTAGCCAAGCAGGCCGCTCCCTGACCTACCTGGAGGGTTGGCAGGCCATCGCCGAGGCCAACCGCATCTTTGGCTTTGATGGCTGGCAGCGGCAAACCGTCGCCCTCCGCTGCGTCAACCAGAGCGAACGCACCATCGGCCGCGACCAGAAACCCGGCTGGGGCGTCACCTACACCGCCCGGGTGCGCATCACCGTTGGAGAAGGGGCAGGCTCTCAAGTGATCCGAGAAGGCAGCGGAGCCGGCCATGGCATCGATGCCGACCTTGGCCAGGCCCATGAATCCGCTCTCAAGGAGGCCGAAACCGATGCCATGAAGAGGGCGCTGATGACCTTTGGAAACCCGTTTGGCTTGGCCCTCTACGACAAGCAGCAGCGACAGGTCACCCACTCAGAAGGGGACAGCTCTCAAGCGCCCACCAGTGCCAGCAACGGCACGCGGTCAATCCAGCGCAGGCCATCACCCACCGCTCCTTGCTCTGGGAGGGAAGCTGGCGACGACTCAAGCCTGATGCCCCTCGACCCGGCCACCACCGGCAAGATCCTCGTCACCCTGCGGGGGCTCCCTCGGCCGGTGCTGGAAGACTTCACCAAGGCGTTCCGCAAGCGGTTCCAGGTGCCCCAGGAGGCCACCTCCATCGCCGATCGGATCTGCCAGAAGCGTCATCACGACTGGATCGAGGCCTACCTGGTGCAGCAGAGACAGCCTGTGTCATGAGCCCAAGGTCCAGCTGCGCGGCAGGCCGTGGAGCGCTTGCAAAGGCACACCAGGAGATACCCAATTACTGCTGGTCTGGGTATAAACCGCGCAGCAACTCGGCGCCATGCCCAGCCACACCGCAAGGTCGCTCAGCCATGGGAATACTGAGGACACCTGAAGAATGGCGCCCCCACGCTTTGATCCCCATGGCTATTTGGAGGCCGGCATCCATCGCTGCACGTTGGAAGAGCTGGAGGAGCTGTTCGGCTGGAACGCTTGCCGTAGACAGCTACTCGCCCAGCTCAGAAAGTTTGTGGAGAATGAGCTGATGCAAGCCGCCGGTCAACTGCCACCGCTGGTGCTTGATGGCACCTTCGTTACACGGCACGAAAGCCCAGCCGAGATCGTGGCGGTGTTGCTTCTCGATGAGATCGCAGCAGAGAGCTTTTGGGATGGGGCTGATCTCTATACCTCACACAAGACGCTTCACTCTCGCTACCAGATCCGCCTGTACGTCCATTCCGCGCTCTACGGCATGGATGCATTGAGCAGGGTCCAGGTGATCGACATCGTGGAACTGCTGGAGAAAGGCCTCGATGCCAAGCACATCAAAGGTGTGGTGAGGTTGAACTGATGAGCAGCTGGCTCGATGCGATGGAAGCGAAAGCGCGGCTGATCCATCAGGAAATCCTGGGAGCCCAGGAGCTTGCCCGCCGCTCCGGGAAGGATCCGCAGGAGTTCACCGAACCTCTCTACGCCGAGCTAACCCGTTACTACCGCAACAACTTCTCCTATGCCCTGCTCGCCGACAACGCCGATCTGATCGCCCGTTACCGCGGCCCGGGGGTCGCGCACCGCGAGCCTCCGGTGTCTTTGGTGACGGATGTCTTTGGCCGGCTGCGCAAGGAAATCCAGTTGGTGGCCAAGGCGATCGCCGGGATGGAGGAGAAGAAGGTGCGCTGGCCCGCCGATCTCGACCCCCAACTAGCTGGGGTGACCTACGGCAGCCTGGTGGTGGGCATGCGCGTGCCAAGGCCCGGAGATGCGGGTGCTGACGGTCAGGCGGTGCTGCCCGGAGTTAGCGATGACCTCTATCGGGCCGTGCAGACAGCGGTGCAGAGCCTGCCGGCGATTCCACGCCTTATCCAGAACGGCCAGATCAGCGAGGCCATCTACGAGCAATTCCCCGATCCAGCCGTACGCGACACGTTGATGGTGGCGGCCAAGCGCCTGGCACCCTCAGCCCAGAACAAGGCGATCAGCGAACTGTTCCTCAGCGGCCCGCAGCCCAGTGAAGAGCTAGGACCCGCCCAGGCACTCACCAAGCAGAGCCGCCAGATCCTGCTACGCAGCCTGAACGCGCCCAGCAACCGCCGTATGAAGGCGAACGGTGAGTTCGAAGGCGTGGTGCGGGAGGTTGACCTCGATGCCCGCCGTTTTGAAATCAGAGGGCGCGGCGCAAGCGTCGGTATGCGCTGCATCTACGAGCCCGCCTATGACGGCCAAATCATCGGCATGCTCAACGCCGCAGTTCGGGTGAAGGGCAGCTACGAGGCAGCGGCCGATGAACAGCCCAGGCTGGTGAGAGTTGTGCAGATCACCGTCACCCGACCACCGGATCAGCAGCTGGTGCTCGGCGTCGAGCCATAGATCAGCTCACGCACTTTGCTCAAGCACTTTGATCAAGCACCGCATGGGCATCCAAGACGGAGTCGCCGCCTGTCAGGAAGCGCTCCAGCCTCTGAGTCAATGCCCCGCTGGGAGGCCAGGTCCTGAGCTGGCTCTGCCATGGCCACGCTTCTCGCTTCTGTTCCTGCCTCCGTTCACCGGTATCCCGCCCGCCGGATGCACTTCTCTGCCAAAGGAGTTGAGCTGCTGATCGAGCGCCAGGCCGAGCAGCCCGAGCCGCCGTTGGATCCCGAGCTGGAGGATCTGCTGCCCTTCTGAGGGCTGGGGGCTCTGGCCCCCTTTTCAGCCGACATCCACGCAGTCAGGACCTGGAGCGCTGCCGCCAGACCCTGGAGTCGCGGCCGCAATGCAGCACAGCCAGCACGACGACGCAGTCCTGCTCGGGAACGGGCAGGTAGACGACGCCGTAGGGGAAGCGGCGAATCAGGGCACGGCGCGTGCCGCGTTAGCTGGCGGGATACGCCGCCGGGTTGGAGCGGATGCGCTGGAAGACCAGCCGCACCTCGGCTAGGAACTGACGGCCCAGGCCAGGCTCCTGGGCTTCGTACCAGCGGGCCGCAGCGTCGAGATCATCTCGGGCTGCTGGACGGAGTCGCAGCACCTTGTTCAGAGCGACTGCTCGATGGAATCGAGCGCCGCATCGGCATCAACACCGGGGTAGCCGTCAGCCAGGAAGCTCTCCAACCGCTGATCGATCAGCTGTCGATCGGCATCAGTGAGATCAGGGCCGTTCTGCTCGGCCGCGATCGAGTCCCACAGGGTCTGGACCAGCTCCAGCCGTTGCGCCAGGGGCAGGGTCAGCAGGTCATTCACCACAGGCAATGCCGGCAGCACCGGAGGGCTGGGACCCTTTGACCGTAGCGGTGGCATTGGGGCAAGTCGCCACCGGGCCGTCAAACACCCACCTAAATCCCTCGTCCAGTCCTCGCGCTGCGTCAAGGATCTAGCCATGCGCCCCGTTGGGGCGTCCTTGTCACATCCCTGCGGCTGGCCGTTGGGGGTGGGGTTCTCTGCCGTCCCCAGATGGCTGCCCCGCTTTCCCGCTCTGCCCTCCGTGCCCGCGATGCCCTGGTGCTGGAGCACCTCTCCCTGGCAGATGCCGTTGCCTCAGCTGTAGCCCGCCGCTTCTTCCCTTTGGTTGAGCGGGAGGATCTGATTCAGGTAGCTAGAGAAGCCCTGCTCCGCTCTGTCCTGCGCTGCAAGGCAGGCGAGCCGGCAGAGCCCTATCTGCGCCGCTGCATCTCAGGTGCCCTGCAGCATCACCTGCGCGATCGGGTGCGGCTGGTGCGCATTCCACGGCGCCTTCATGAGCAGGGTCAGTGCCCCCTGGGTCACATAAGCCTTGATGGCCACGCCGCTGGCGAGCCGTGCCTGCTCGATCAGCTGGCGGCCCCAGAGCAAGGAGCAGCC
>NZ_JAGQCR010000194.1:0-6016 GCF_024346295.1 Cyanobium sp. BA20m-14 | reverse complement strand
GCGGTGATCTGCAGCAGCCGATCTCGGCGATGGCCTGGTCGGTTGATGGTGAGTTTCTAGCCATCACCAGCACCGGTGGTGAATTGCTGCTGCTCGATTTCCGCGCCGGCTGTGAGGAGCTGCTGCGTGGCGACCATGACAGCAGCCTTGATGTGGTGGGTTTCAGCGGCAATGGCCAGTTCCTGATGGCCGCAGGTCAGGCCGGCGAGCTGCTGCTCTGGGAGCTGGGTGGCACCGGGGTGCGGCCGCTGGCCATGGATCCCATCCCCCTGGGCAGCGGCTGGATCGATGCGGCGGCCTGGCAGCCTGGTGGCTTACTGCTGGCAGTGGCGGCCGGGCGCGAGCTGCGGCTCTGGGATGGGGCCAACCGCCAATGGCGTGAGCCACCGCTGCCGTTGCCCGGCACGATCCAGACCCTGGCTTGGAGCGCCGATGGGGTACAGCTAGCGGCCAGTTGCCACGGTGAAGTGGTGCTGTGGTGCCCCTTGGACCCTGCGGGCACGGCCCCCCTGCGGGCCCCCACGGGCTCGGCTGGCCTGGCCCTGGCCTTTTCGCCCATCGGTGGGCTTCTGGCCTGTGGCCAGATGGATCGCTCGCTGCTGCTCTGGCCCGAGGAGGGCTATGGCCGACCCTGGCAGTTCAGTGGGTTCCCCGCGAAGGTGCGGGCCCTGGCCTGGAGCGATCAGCCTGGTCGACTGGCACCCGCCTTGGCGGTGGCCTCAGGCGACACCGTGGTGCTGTGGCAACAGCGCAATCAGAGCCAGCAGGGCTGGAAGCCCGAGCCCCTTCTTTGGCATCAGCACCGCTTTCATGCTCTTGCCTTTGCGCCTGATAGCAGCCTGCTGGCCAGTGCCTCCGCCGACGGCACCGTGGCCCTCTGGGATGGACGCGGCCGGATGCGGCAGCCGCTGGAAGGGGAGGGGCAAGGTTTCCAGGCGCTGGCCTGGCGGCCTGATGGCCGTCATCTGGCGGCCGGTGGCGATCAAGGCCGCTGGTGGCTGTGGCCGGTGGAAGTGCCAAGCAGGGAACGTCAGCGGCGTTCCGGTGGGGCCGGGTTTGGTTGAACAGCGGCTCCAACGCCCATGAACGCCTTGAACTGCTCCAAGCGCCGTTGCGGATCAGAGGCGGTCATGGCTGGCTTGTCTCTTTCTGCATAGGGGGTGGAACGGGGTCGTAGCCACCCGGGTGAAGTGGATGACAGCGACCCAGCCGGCAGAGCGACAGCCAGCTGCCGCCGATTATCCCGTGGATCTGGATCGCTTCGATGGCGTACTGGGAGCAGCTGGGAGTGAAGCGACAGTTGGGCCCCAGCAGTGGGCTGATCAGGATCTGGTAGCCGCGGATCAGCAGCAGCAGGAGACGCTTCACGATTTCAGCCATGGTGATGGGAGGGTCCAGCAGGGGTTGGTGGAGCGATCGGACGGCAGGCCCTGCCGTCTGCGACCGTCACCCCCGCCTCGATCAGCTGACGCCGCAACCGGTCGGCCAACTGAAAATCGCCGTCCTGACGGGCCTGGAGGCGGCGCTTCTGGAGCTCGGCGATGGCCCCCTCGATCAGCTTCGGCTGCGACCGTTCGAGCTGCTGGGACGGGGCCTGCAAGGCGGCCAGGGCCTGATGGGGATCCTGCTGCAGCAAGCCGAGCAGACGGCCTGAGGCGAGCAGGCTGGCCCTGAGCGATTCCCGCTCAGCAGCGGAGCTGGCGCGTTGCAGCTCCCGGCTCATGCCATGCAGGCGGGCAAGGGTGGCGGAGATGTTGAGATCGTCCGCCAGGGCCTGCAGCACGATCGGATCCGGTTCGCCCTCGTTGCCAGTCGCGCCAACACCTGTCGCGGTGTCGCCACAGGTCAGGGCCCTGTAGAAGGCCGCCAACGTGCGCTTGGCCTGCACGAGACGCTCCTGATTCCAGTCCAGCGGTTGGCGGTAGTGGCTGGCCAGCAGGGCTAAGCGGAGAACTTCACCGGGAACCTGCAGAAGCAGATCTCGGACCAGCAGCACATTGCCGAGGGATTTGGACATCTTCTGCCCAGCCACGGTGATGAAGCTGTTGTGCAGCCAGGTGTGGCAGTAGGGCAGACCGGTGGCGGCACAGCCCTGGGCGATCTCGTTCTCGTGATGGGGAAAGATCAGATCCTGGCCGCCGCCGTGGATGTCGATCGGGAAACCTAGGTGGCGCTGGATCATGGCCGTGCATTCCACGTGCCAGCCGGGCCTTCCGCGACCCCAGGGACTCTCCCAGCCCGACAGGTCGGGACTGGAGGGTTTCCAGAGCACGAAATCCATGGGATCGCGCTTGAACGGCGCCACCTCCACGCGGGCGCCGGCCTGCATTCCTTCCTTCGTGCGGCCGGAGAGCTGGCCGTAGCCGGCAAAGCTGGCCACCTCGAACAGCACATGGCCCGCCGCCACATAGGCATGGCCACGATCCAGCAGTTGGGCGATCAGGAGCTGGATGTCGCTGATGTGCTCGGTGACGCGGGGCTCCCGGTCCGGTGGAAGCACATGCAGAGCGCGCATGTCGGCCTGATACGCGGCAATCGTGCGCTCCGTGATCGTGCGAATGGGCACCCCCTTTGAGGCTGCCGCCGCGTTAATCTTGTCATCGACATCGGTGAAGTTGCGCACATAGATCACCTGCCGATAGGCGTGGCGAAGCAAGCGCACCAACACATCAAAGACCACAGCCGGCCTGGCATTCCCAATGTGGGGCAAGTCATAGACGGTGGGGCCGCACACATACAGCGTCACCCGATCAGGTTGCTCCAGCTGCAGGGGGCGCTTGCGCCGGCTCAGGCTGTCGTGGAGCTGGATCCTGAGGGTGCCCATCAGCTTCTTGTTGCTTCCGGCAGCAGGGAGGAGTGATGGTGGGAGATCTTCCACTCACCATTCTCAAGCACGTAGATAAAGCTGTAGCGGGCCTGGGCGTTGCTGCCGTCAAGGAAGCGGAAGTTGTATAAACCTGCGTCTTGCACCATGTTGCAGCCGATCAGAATTTCCCGCTGGCTGATCTCACCGCTGGGTCGCTTCTCTAGAAAGTGGCTGAAATAGTCCACGATGCTGTCATGGTCTGTTCGGGGCTCATCCGAGAGCGTTGGCAGCAGCACCGCATCGCGGCTGTACAAGTGCGCTATTCGTTCCGGATCCCGGCTCTGCAACGCGTTGTTCCAGCGTTCAAACAGCATCTGAACCTCGGCCTGGCTGATCAAGGCGCAACCACTGGGCCCATCCCCTGGCAGTGAGGGCTGGCGGGATTCGAGCAGCTCCACCTGCAACCAAATCAGCCCGTTGCTGGGCAGGAGGGAATGGCCCACCAGTGCCAGGGGCCGCTGGCGAGGCCCCACGCGCCAGCGCCTTGTGGTTCCTGGCTGCAGGCCTGCCAACTCCATTTCCAGCCAGGCCGGAAGTGTGTCTTGACCAACAGCCAGGGAGAGGAGTTGCCGTTCGGTTTGCCGCCTGCCACTAAGGTCCGTGGCCTGCAGCGCCACGGTCAGCACAGGCGCGGGCTTCTCAGGTGCGCGTGCCACTGGGGTGATGGGGCTCTGCCCCTGCCGTGAAGCTGTTCTGCGCTGCATGGCCAAGGAGGACAACACCAAGCAGCTATCTTACGAGAATGATTATCGTTTGCTGATGCGGAGCATTTGGTGCTGCTCTCGTCCCCCTGGCTCCGGCGTCTGCCGATGACTTCGGACGCGCGGGAATTCTCTGGTCAGGACCCCTGGGAACAGGAACCCTCACCCGAGGAGCAGGAGCGCTTCGAGCGGCTTCACGATGGGCTGCTGCGACGGCAGGACAGCCTGCGGGGGCAGCAACAGCAGCTCTGGGCCTGCCTCCAGGCCATGCAGAGCCTGACGGCGGCTGTTGTCCAGCACCTCGCCAGCGAACCGTCCTCCCTGGCGCGGCAGACCATCGGTCGGCGGCAGGTGCTCAGCGATCTCAGGGCTCTGCAGGCCTGGCTGCTTTCGGTGGAGCTGCTGCTGCAGCGCACCGGTGAGGTGGAGTGGCCGCAGGCTGTCGAGCGGTTGGCTCAGGAGCTGGTCGGTGAGCTGGCCCCTGATCCGCACGGCGAGCAGCGGATGCGGCTCAACCAGCTGTTGGAGTGCAGCACCCGTGATGGTTGAGCTCTCGCAGCCCGCATCAGCCACGGCCCAAGGACCGGTGAAGGAGCAACTGCGCGGCAAGGTTCAGGGATGCATCACCGGCTTGGCCTGGGCTCCCCAGGCTGCCCAATTGGCCATCACCAGCGCTGCTGGGGATTTCATCCTTGTGGATTTCGCGGCCGGCGTGGACTGGCCCTTGCAGGAGGCCACCGCTGCCGGTAGCAAGGGCTTTGACGCCCTGGGTTTTTCCAGCTGTGGCAGCCGGCTGGCTGCCGCCGGTGAGGGTGGTGTGCTCTCGCTCTGGCAACTGGACGGAGACGTGCCCGAACAGAGGCCGGTGCCGCCACTGGGGGGCTGGATTGATCAACTGGCGTGGCAACCGTATGGCGTGTTGCTGGCGGTGGCACGGGGAGCGGAGATCTGCCTCTGGCACAGCGAGGCTCAGATCTGGCTGCCGCCTCTGCGCATCCCGGGGGCTGCGGTGATGGCATTGAGCTGGAGCCCAACGGGCGATCAACTGGCGGCGGGCACGGGCCAGGGGGTGTGGATCTGGCGCCTGCCGCTGACACCGGCTCCTACCCATCGGGCCATGGAGCCGCTGCACCTGGAAACCGGCTCGGCGGTTCTGCAGCTGGTTTGGGGATCGGACCCCCCTTGGCTCGTAGCTGGTTTGCTGGATCGCCGCCTGGTGCTGTGGCGGGATCTGCAGCAACCCATGCTTGGCGTAGGTGACCTGCCGGGCAAGATCCATGCGCTGGCGCTGTCGCGGTTGGCCAGCGGACAGCAAGGGCTGCTGGTCGCAGCGGCGGAGGCCGCTGTGGTGTGGTCGGGCCAGGGGGGTGACCTTGAGGCCTGGAACGCCGTGCTGCTGCCCTTTCATCTGGATCGGATCTCAGCGCTGGCCTGTGGCCCTGCCCAGGCCCCGATCGTCACGGCCTCGCGTGATGGCACCGCGGCGCTGTGGTCGGAAGCCGGATCCCTGCTCCAGGTGCTCGAACTGAATGGCCAGGCGCTCAGCAGCGTGGCCTGGCGAGCCGACCGCAAGGCCCTGGCAGCTGGCGGTGAGGAGGGCGGCTGGGTGATGTGGCCCCTCGATCCGGATGAGGGGGTCAGGGCATGAGCGCCATGGAGCGATGGCCACGCGCCTGCGTCGATCACCTGCGTTTCAACGCCGATGGCTTGATCCCCGCCATCACGCAGGACTGGCTCGACGGTGCGGTGTTGATGTTGGCCTGGATGACCAGCCCATCGCTGCTGGCCACGTTTGAGACCGGGCAGGTGCACTACTGGAGCCGCTCGCGCCAGCAGCTCTGGCACAAAGGAGCAACCAGCGGACACATCCAGCTGCTGCGGGGGTTTCGCTACGACTGCGATGCAGACGTGCTGCTGCTAAGCGTGCAGCAGGTGGGGGATGTGGCTTGCCACACAGGCGCCCGCAGTTGTTTTTTTGAAGACGGTGACACGCCAACCGGCGGAGGCCCCCAGGCCCTGCCTCCGCCGGTGGATGCACTCAGCGCAAGAGCCCGACTTCGGCCAGATGGGCGCACCAGCGGCGGCGCCATCACCGCTGCTGCTGGGCTTGATGCGGCCTGCCAACAGCTGACCGGGGACTGGCATCAGGGCGTGGACGGTGAGGATCTTGACCACGCCCTGGCGCTGCTGGACGCTCTGCAGCAAGGCCTCGCCGCCCGCGGCTTCTCCTGGCGTGACCTGCTCAAAAAGGCGAAACAGTCTCCGTTACGATAAGAATGATTCTCATTGCAGCTCCTTCTGTCGTGAGGGTCGCCGCCCTGGTTTCCCTGATGGGCCATCCACTCTTGTTGTCTGAATCCTGATGAGCTTTTTGTTCGCCTGCCTGCAACGCACTGGTCTTTTGGCACTGGCTCTCGTCCTGGTGGGCTGCGTAGCCCCGAGGCAGACC
>NZ_JAGQCR010000193.1:0-6054 GCF_024346295.1 Cyanobium sp. BA20m-14 | reverse complement strand
TGGTGGCCTATGCCCTGATCGCAGGCACCTACCTAGTAGCTGTGCCCCTGCTGCTCTACGCCTGGATGATCAAGCGTTGGACGGTGATGGGCAAGCTCGAGCGCTTCGGGGTCTACGGACTGGTGTTTCTGTTTTTCCCTGGTCTGATTTTGTTTGCTCCCTTCATCAACCTGCGCATGGCAGGCCAGGGCAACGTGCTCTCATGACCAACGGACGGGCCCTGCTGCTGGCCCTAGGGGTATTTGGCTTGGGCGGTGGCGGTTATTGGCTTTTTCAGGCCGGAGGCTTTGAGGGCTTTTCTGCTGGTATCGCCGCCTCTGCCCTGCTGATGGTGCTGGTACTCGCCTGGACGGGCAGCTACCTATTTCGGGTGGTCACAGGCAAAATGACCTTTATCCAGCAGCGGCGCCAATACCGCGAGGCCTACGACGCCTTCACCACGGAAGCTCTGCAGCGCAAGTTTGACGCCCTCAGCCCCGAAGAGCAGGAGCGACTCCTGCGCGAAACGGGCCAGCTGCCAGAAGCTCCCCAGGGCGAGACATAGGCTCACTGGCCGAAGCCCTTATCGCTGCTGTGTCTGCCGCCCCTACCCAAATCCAGCAGCGTTTCATCTCCCTTCGCCAACAGGGACGTTGCGCCCTGATGCCGTTTTTGATGGCGGGCGATCCGGATCTGGCCCACACCCGGGCCAGCCTGCTGGCCCTGCAGGCCAATGGCGCCGACCTTGTGGAGCTCGGCATTCCTTACAGCGATCCCTTGGCCGATGGACCGGTGATCCAGGCCGCCGCCAGCCGAGCCCTGAAAGCTGGCACCACTCCAGCCGGGGTGCTGGAGATGCTCAGCTCCCTCAAGGGTGAACTGACCATGCCCGTGGTGCTGTTCACCTACAGCAACCCCTTGCTCAACCGCGGCATGGAGGCCTTCTGTGCCGCCGGAGCCGCCGCCGGAGCCGCCGGCTTGGTGGTGCCCGACCTACCCCTTGAGGAGGCCGAGAAACTCTCAGTAATCGCAGCAGCTGCCGGCCTCGATCTGGTGCTGCTAGTGGCGCCCACCACACCAGCCGAGCGCATGGGAAGAATCCATCAGGCCAGCCGCGGCTTCACCTACCTGGTGAGCGTCACCGGCGTGACCGGGGTGCGCACAAACCTTGAATCCCGGGTGGGCGATCTGGTGGGCCAGCTCAAGACCCTGGGAGATACGCCAATCGCCGTGGGCTTTGGCATTTCCGGCCCCGAGCAAGCCCGTCAGGTGCGCGACTGGGGCGCCGATGGAGCAATTGTGGGTAGTGCCTTAGTGAAAGTGATGGCGGCCGCCCATGGCCAGCATGGCGACGTTGCCGCCGCGGCCGGGCGCTTCTGCGCCGAGTTGCGGGCCGGGCTCGACGCTTAAGCCCCTCATGCTGTTTTCCCCCGCCTGCGAGCGCAACAAAGGGCCGATCCTGGCTGTGCTTAAAGAGTGGTTGCCGGCTCACGCCCAAGTACTTGAGATCGGCTCAGGCAGCGGCCAGCACGCAGCTTTCTTCTGCCAGCAGATCGCAGGCCTTACCTGGCAGACCAGTGAACGCCAAGAGAGCCTCACGGATCTGCAGGCCCAGCTGGAGGCCCTGAGCCCCACGCTGCCAGCCGCCATCGCCCTGGATGTCACGGACGCTGGGCAGTGGCCTTGCCAGAGCTTCGATGCTGTATTTAGTGCCAATACGGCTCACATAATGTCGGCCGCGGCCGTAACCCATCTATTAGCCGGAGCCTCGCGGGTGTTGCGGCCTAGCGGGCTGCTGCTGCTCTACGGCCCCTTCCACGACGGCGGCATACACACTGCCGCCAGCAACGCCGCCTTCGACCAGCACCTGCGCAGTCTCGATCCAGCCATGGGGGTGCGTGATGCCATTGAGCTGGTGCAGCAAGGCCAAAACCTCGGTCTCGACCTCCTAGCCGATCTGCCCCTGCCGGCCAACAACCGAATGCTGGTGCTGGAGCGTCCTAAGCCCGCCATCTGTAGCCAGTAGGCGGCGCAGGCCGCTGAACAGCCGATCGAGGGCCTCAGCCAGATCCGCAGCGTCGAGCAGGCCGTAGCTGAGCCGCAACACCGGCCCAGCGTCGCTTGAATCCAGACCGAAGCTGCCGCCGCTCAGGGTCGCCACCCGGTGCTCGAGCACCAGCCGCCGCATCAGCGTGTCCGCATCGAACGGCAACGGCACAGCAACTTGCAGCAGGGCGTAGAAGGCCCCATCGGGCTGGGCCAGCAAGCGCACCGGCAAGCCCTGGGCCTGCTGCTCTGCCACGGCAGCCAGCAGCTGCAGGCGCAGCTTCGCCAGGGCTGCGATCCGGGGCGCGCACCAGGCCGGACCGGCAGCTAGGGCGGCCCGGGCGGCGTGCTGGGTGAGTCGGGGCGGACAGATCAGCACCGTGTCCTGCACCTTCAACAAGGAAGGCAGCAGCGCCTGCGGTACGGCCATGTAGCCCAACCGCCAGCCCGCCAGGCCGTAGGCCTTCGAGAGCGAATGCAGCGACACGGTGTGGGCGGCGCTGCCCGGCAGGGAACCGGCGCTCCAGTGGGGCTCCTCGCCGTAAACGAACTGCTCGTAGGCCTCATCGCTGATGTGAAACAGGCCGTGCAACGCACAGAGCTGGTTGATCGCCGCCAACACCTGGGCCGGAATCACCACGCCGCTGGGGTTATTTGGCGACACGGTGACGATGGCCCTGGTGCGCGGGGTGATTGCCGCCGCCAGCCTCTCTGGATCGGGTATCAGGCCCGCCTGCACCGGGACTGGCACCGCACCGGCCAGCTGCACCGCCATCACGTGGTTGAAATAAAAGGGCACAGGCAGGATCACCTCGCTGGGTTCCCCTGGGGGGCCCGCTGCGATCACTTGAGCTACCGCGTTGAAAGCCATGTTGCTGCCGGCTGTGACCAGCAGCTCAGCCCCTGTGAGGTCGAGATCGTTCTGGTTGGTGAGCTTGGCGGTGATTGCCGCCAGCAGCTCTGGATCACCAAGGAGTGGCCCGTAACGGTGCAGCGCTGGCCCCCCGGTCGCCAGGGCCTCGGCCACGGCAAGGGCTACGCCTGGTGGCGGATCCCAGCCCACCATTCCCTGGGCCAGCGACAGGGTGCCGGGGGTCTGGTGCACCAGGGCAGCCAGCTCAGGAATGATTGGGCTGAGTACCTTCGCCAACCGCTGGCTTGGGCCCGGTAGGGGGTAAGCGGGATAGCTCACAGCCCTAAGACTCAAGGGTTGTATTTGGCAGTTGACTGCTTAACGCAGACGGACTTGGCCTGATCCAAGCTTTGGCCTTTGCTGTAGCCGTCGGCAATGCAGCCACAGGTCTCGTCGACCATGCCAGCAGGTGGTGTTTTGCCTGCCTTCTTGAATTCATCCTGCAAGGCGCTGGAGCATTTGCCAACAATGATCTGCTTCATCATGTTGGCTTGGGCAGGAGCCGCGAAAAAGGCAGCGCTAGCAAGAACGAGAAAGGAGCGAAGCACGGGCATTTGGGATCTTAAGACACCCTTCTTAACACCCCTGATCGGCAACCAGAAAGCAGGTAACCCCGTAATGTCAGGCCCCGATAACTCCCAACATCATGCGCTTCGTGCTCTGGGGTACCTACTGCGATGACGCCCTCGAAAAGCGCGGCCCCTATCGGGAAGAGCACCTAGCCGGACTGCAGAGCCTTAAAGACGCCGGCACCCTGATCACCCTGGGCCCCACCGAAGGCAGCACCCATGTGTTCGGGATCTACGAGGCCGACAGCAAAGAGAAGGTTGAAGCCCTGGTCAAGGCAGATGTCTACTGGCGCAATGGCATCTGGACTGAGGTGCAGGTGTATCCCTGGATCCAGGCCTTCTGAAGCAAGTTCAGACCTTGGGCCAATCCAGCTGGGCCTGCAGCCACACGTAGCCCGCCACCGCCTCTGCTCCCCCTTCCCCAAGCACGGCTGCATAACCAGACATCTGGCCCTGGCCGGCGGCGGCAATTACGGCGATCCGCTCCGGACCATCGATGCCATTGCGCTCTAGGGCCGCCAGGTGCAAGTTTTTGCCGCGGCGAATGATGTTGCCCCCGTTTACGTGGCAGCCAGCGCAATGGTTGGCAAATAGCTCTGCCCCATCCGCCGCAGGGGCAGCCCAAGACGGCTCTGCGCTGATGACCAGCGCCGCCATCACCACGGCTAACAACGCCAATCTGGCCAACCCCAACCCCCGCAACAGCTTCTGAAGCACCGTGGGAATCTTGCTATCGATGATTCCAGTGTGCGCCTGCAGGCGCTAAACAGGGTCTTACGCCGCCACCTGGGTCCTGGCTAGCCCCTTGCCACCCGTCACCCTGCTGCACAGCGCCGACTGGCAGATCGGCAAGCCCTATGCCCGGGTCAGCGATCCAGACAAACGCGCCCTGCTGCGCCAGGTGCGGCTCCAGGCAATCGGCCGTATCGCAACCCACGCCGCCGCCACAGCAGCTGACTTAGTAGTGGTAGCTGGGGATCTGTTCGACTCACCCACGCCTGGCGCAGCGGATGTAAGTGCCGTGTGTGCCGCCATCGGCACGATCCCTTGTGCCGTGCTGGTGATCCCCGGCAACCACGACCACGGTGCCCCAGGCAGCGTGTGGCATACGCCCTATTTCCAGGCGGAGCAGGGGCGCCGCGCCGCCAACCTGCAGGTGTTGCTGGAGGCCACACCCATCGAACTGGCAAGTGTGGTGGTGCTGCCCTGCCCGCTTCTGCGTCGCACTGATGCAAGCGATCCCTGCGGCTGGCTCAACGGCCTCAACTGGAATGAGCTGCCTAAAAACAAGCCCCGGTTGGTGCTCGCCCATGGCTCGGTTCACGGCTTTGGTGCCACCGACCTTGATGCCGCTGGCGAGCCAGACGACGACAACCCCGGCGATGCCAGCAACCGTTTGCGGCTGGAGGGAGCCTGGTTGGAGCATGTTGACTATGTGGCCTTAGGCGACTGGCACGGCCTCAAACGGGTCTCCGAGAAGGTTTGGTACAGCGGCACCCCCGAAGCAGATCGCTTTCCCCGCAGCGCCGACTACCGCTGCGGCCAGGTGTTGCAGGTGCAGCTTGGGCGGGGCGTGGTGCCCCAGGTGAGCCCCTTGGCCACCGGAGCGCTGAACTGGCATCCCCTGCGCATCCAACTGCAGCAAGAGAGCGACCTTGAGCGACTCGAGGCCCAGCTGGAACGCCTGCTTGGCGGGCGCATCGGCAGCGACCTGCTGCTGCTGGAGGTAGGCGGCAGCCTCAGCCTGGCTGGCCATCGCCGCTACGCGGAACTGCTGGAGCGCCTAGATGCCCAGCTGCTGCGCCTGAAACTGCGTGGTCGCTGTGAAGCGGCGCCCGGAGATGCCGAACTAGCCGAGCTCACCCAGCGCCCCGGCGACCCCCTGGTTGCCCGGGTTGCCCAAGAGCTGCATCGCTGCCTTAAGGCCCCTGGCGACGCCGACCCCACGGTGTTGCGTCTAGCCCTCAGCGAGCTGCACCAGACCGTGGCCCAGTTGCAGGTCTAAATATGCGCCTGCTCCACGCCACCCTGCGCCAGGTGCGCCTGCACCAGCAGCTCGAGCTCCAGTTCGATCCCCGCTTCACCCTGCTGGGCGGCCCCAATGAGGCGGGCAAGAGCACGGTCGTGGAGGCCCTGCACAAGGTGCTGTTCCTCAAGGCCAGTGCCACGGGCCGGGCGGTAGACGAAATGCGCTCCCGCCTGCACAGCGGCCTGCCGGAGGTGGAGCTGAGCTTCGAGGCGGCCGGCGCCCGCTGGGAGCTACGCAAGCGCTTTTCCGGGGCAAGTGGCACCTGCCAGCTCAGTAGCGATGCGGGCCTGGCCCTGCGGGGGGCGGCGGCGGAGGAGCAGCTGGCCCGTCTACTGGGGGTGGATGGGCCAATCGAGGGCAGGCGCCACAGTCAGTTGCCGCTGCGCTGGGCCCACCTCTGGGTGCGCCAGGGGGAGGCCGGCACCAACCTGCTGGGCAGCCCCAGCGAGGCCTACGACGTTGAACAGCTGGTACAACAACTGCAGCAGCGGGGCGCGGCTGCCGCAGCCCTGGAATCC
>NZ_JAGQCR010000192.1:0-6087 GCF_024346295.1 Cyanobium sp. BA20m-14 | reverse complement strand
GGTCAAGGGTCTGCCGGAGGCCCTGGGCCACGGTGGAGTCTGCAGCAACTACAGCAAGGATCACGCCGCCTACACCTGGGAAACGATCCGGGCCTTCAAGGGCGGCCAAGCCGGGGCAGGTCAAGCTGGCTCAGGGCAAGCAGTGTTCACCTGTCCGTCGATGCCGATCAAGTGTCCGGGCGCGCCCCAGAAGATTGCCTATCTCGCGGCTGACCTGTTCGCGAAAAAACGTCTGCAGGCCCGGGTGATCTATGCCACCGCCACCCCAGGCATCTTCGGGGTGCCCACCTATGCAGCGCCGCTGCGGGAAGTGGTGGCGCGCAAGGGCATCGATGCCCGCTACAACCACGTGCTCACCGAGGTGCGCGCGGCCAGCCAGGAGGCGGTGTTCCGCGTGAGTGAGGGGGAGAGCAGTCGCGAGGAGGTCGTCCCCTACGCAATGCTGCATGTCACCCCGCCGATGGCGGCTCCCGATGTGGTTGCGAGCAGCCCTCTGGCGGCGCCGAGCGGGTTTGTGGAGGTGGACAAGTTCAGCCTGCAACACCTGCGTCACCCGAATGTGCTCTCCCTGGGCGATGTCAGTGGCCTGCCCAACTCCAAAACCGCAGCGGCGGTGCGGGGCCAGGCGCCGGTGCTGGTGGCCAATCTGCTGGCACTGCTCGACGGCCAATCCCTGGCGGCGGCCTATGACGGCTATAGCTGCTGCCCGCTGATCACTGGCTACGGCACGGCGATCATGGCCGAGTTCAACTATGACCAGCAGCCGGTGCCCTCCTTCCCGCTCGATCCCACCAAGGAGCGCTGGAGCATGTGGTGGGTCAAGCGCAGGCTCCTGCCCTCCCTCTATTGGAACCGCATGCTCACCGGCGCCCAGCACGAGCGGCGCTTCATGCCCGGCATCAAAAGCAACTCCCGGGTGCGTCCCTAGCGCTCGCTGCCAGGCAGGCCCTGGCCATCTGGCCCTCCTCGTCGGCGGCGACCTGCACCAGTTTGAGCGGGCCGAGCCAGCCGAGCGCCTGCCGCAGTTCCTCCACCAGGGCCCCATCGTGCTCGCCGATGCCGCCGCTGAGGGCGATCGCATCCACGCCGCCGAGGCTAGCTGCCATCGCCCCAATTCCCTGCAGCAACTGGTGGCGAAATACGCCGATGGCCAGCTGGGCGCCGGCGTGGCCGGCTGCCGCCGCTTCCCGCAGGATTCGCATATCGCCGCTCAGCCCGGAGAGCCCCAGCAGCCCACTTTGGTGGTTGAGGGCCTGCTCGAGCTCCTGGGCCGTGAGCCCAGCCCGCAGTTGGTGCAGCAGCACACCGGGATCGAGGGAGCCGCAGCGGGTGGCCATCACCAGGCCATCGAGGGGGGTGAAGCCCATGGTGGTGGCAATGCTGATCCCATCGCGAATGGCGCACAGGGAGCAGCCTGCGCCCAGATGGCAGCTGATCAAAAGGGGCACCCGCACCACCTCGGCCACGTGCTGGTGGTTGAGGCCGTGGAAGCCGAACCGCCGCAGGCCGGAGGCGCGCCAGGCCTCGGGAATCGCGTAGGTGCTGGCCTGGGCGGGCAGGGTGCTGTGGAAGCCCGTGTCAAAGCAGACCCATTGGGGCGGAGTCTCCAGGACGGTCTGCAGCCAGCTGATCAGTTGCAGGGCGGGCCCGTTGTGGAGCGGGGCGAGGGGAATCAGTTGGCTGAGGTCCCGGATGACGGCCGGGGTCAGCAGGGTGGCCGTGCGGTAGGCGTCGCCGCCATGCACGAGCCGATGCACCACCAGCTGGATGCGGCCCTGCCAGGGCGCCAGCTTCTCCTTGATCCAGTGGGCGACCGGCCCGGGCAGCTCGAGCTCGCCCTTGCCCAAAGGGCATTGGTGCTGCTGGAGGGGCCGTTGCTGCTGATCGAGCAGGCTGAGCTTGAGGTTGGAGCTGCCGGCGTTGACAGCCAGAACCACCCCTGGCGCCGGGGTCACTGGCCCCTCAGCCATGCACCCGCCTGCCCTCCCGCAGCAGCTCGGATGGACGGATGCCATATACGCTGTGGAAGTCGCGGCTGAAGGCAGGGAGGCTGGCAAAGCCAAGCCTGGCCGCGATCCCAGCCACGCTGTCGCCGGGGCCGGGCTTGAGCAGCTGTTGCCTGGCCAGGTCGAGGCGTTGGCGCCGAATCCATTGCATGGGGCCGCAGCCGAAGCGCTGGCTGAAGGCCAGCTGCAGGTTGCGCCGGGAGTAGCCGCTGCGCTGCTCCAGCTGGGTGAGGCTGATGGGTGAGCGGAGATTGGCCTGGATCCACTCCAGCAACTCCTCAAAGATCCTTTGTCTTGTGGAGCAATCGCCGCGCTGGTGGCCGCTTAGAGACTGGCGCGCCAGTTGGGGGCAGAGAGCCAGGGCCAGAATCCGGTAGATGAGGTCGTCGAGCTGAAGGAGCCCCAGCTCGCCCTGCTGTTCCAATCCCGGTGCATCCAGCAGGGCAAAGGCTCGGTGCAGGGTGCCCAGCAGTTCGCGCTGCCGCTCCCCCCGCAGCGAGAGCACCTGGGGGCGCTGCAGATCGGCGGCGAAGCGACGCTCCGAGATTCCCACTCCGCCGATGGTGGCGGCGGTGGTTTGCAGGCGTTTGAGATCCACATGCAGCACCAGCCCGTTGTAGTGATCGGTGTTGTAGCTGTAAGCGAAACCGGGATTGAAATACAGCGGCGCCTCGCCATGGATGCTGTGGCTGTGGCCGTCCACCGTGTAGGCGGCGCCTCCGGCGTAGCAGATGTTGATGGCACCCACGCCGGGGTTTTCGCCGATGCAGCCATGGATCGGGCTGGTGTAGCCGGACGTGAGGGTGAGCTCGCCGGCCTTGGCGGTGCTGGCCCGGTGCAGGAAGGGATTTGCCCGGGCATCCCGGGGAGCAAACTCCAGCAGCGGGAAGTGCTGGGCCAGCTTGTTCGCCAATCCTTGGGGATCCATGTCCACAACCGCCTGTTGGTCGTGAAACACCAGCGGTAGGCGGGCCAAGCTGTTCAAGCCGGATCAAACCGTATGACTAACTCTAAACCAAGGGCCTAGCCATCTTCTTTCGTCGAATTCAGCAGGGCATCTTTGCTCTCCTTGAGCTCTTTCCAGATTCGCCTGATTTGGCCATAGGCCTGTTCCTGGCTCACCTTGCCGTTGCTCTGCAGGCCCACCACCAGCCCAACCCGCTCTGCGAAGGATTCGAGGTTCTGGTGGAACATCAGCCGCTGGGGGCTCCAGTCGTCGCCCTTGTAGGAGGAATGGGCTTCCATCGGTGAAACAATGGCGTTCAGCGCCGAATCCGGCTCCGGCGCAGGGGCACCGGAGTTACCCGATCTGGCAGGGCTCACAGGCATCAATACATACCCGCCCATATTAGGGAGGCGTTAATTAAGAATCGGTGAAGACCCCAGCTGGTGTGGCCTGGGGCACGAACCGGTTTTGCTGCGGGTTCGAGGATCAGGTAGCGCTGTGAAGCCTTGCCATGGACCAGTCCTCCGCTGGTTGGTTGCCCCAGGTGATGCTGTGCCTGCTGATCCAGGCCAGCATTGTGGGTGGCGGCCAGCTGCTCAACCGCTGGCTGGCTCCCCCACCCCCCTCGCCGTGCTGCGCCCCACCCCTGGTGCTCTGAATTCCCACCTCCTCGAGGAGCGCCCCGCCAACCTGCCGGCCCACCTGTATGTGCACGGGGGTAGACGCAGCAGCTGCTTCAGCGCCGTGTTGTTTGAGTGTGAAGGGCCGCGGCTGGTGCCGCTGGAATCCTGCCAAGAGCTCGCCCAGCTCCACCGGCGCGGGGATCCGATCTGGTTGCGGGTGATGGGTCTGGCGGATCGGCGGCAGGTGGAAGCCATGCTGGAGGTGCTCCAGGTGCCCCCGATGTTGCTGCCCCCCTTGCTGGAGGTGCCGCAGCGCTCCCGGGTCGATGGGTTGGATGGGGCCCTGCTCGTGGTGCTGCATCGGCTCAGCTTTGCCCGGGATCCCCTGCACCTGCTCAGTTCCCAGGTGGGCTTGCTGCTGCTGCCCAATCTCCTGATCACCTTTGAAGAGGCTCCGAGCGGGGAGTCGTTTCCGGCGCTCACCGCCTGGCTGGAATCCCGGGTGGGAGCGGTGGAACACCGGGATCTAGATGACATCCTCCACTTTCTGGTGGATGAACTGCTCGATGAGCTGTTTCCGATGTTGGAGCAGATCGCCAATCGCCTTGACGACCTGGAGGAGGCGGCCCTGCGGGACCCCAAGCCCAAGCTGCTGACCCGGGCCTTTGAGCACCGCAGCAACCTGCGCACGATTCGCAACCAGGTGTGGCCCCTACGCCACCAGATCAGGGTGCTGCTGCGCCAGCGGCAACAGCTGCTGGGGGATGAGGCCCTGGTGGGCTTCCAGGAGATGGCAGAGCTGGTGGAGCTGTTGTTTGAAAATTGCGAGCTGTTGCGGCATCAATGCGATGCGATCACCCAGGTCTATGCCGCCAGCGTGGGCAACCGTATGAACCAGGTGATGAAAACGCTCACCATCCTTACAAGTATTTTTGCGCCCCTCACCTTCATCGGTGGTATTTACGGCATGAATTTTGCCGCCATGCCCGAACTCAGCTGGCGTTATGGATATCTTTATGCCCTGGTTTTAATGGCGATGGTGGCCTTGATTCAGGCCTATTGGCTCTGGCGGCGTGGTTGGTTTCAAGACTGGACTGCCCCCCGCTGAGGGCCCAACCTGTAAAGCACAACCTGGTCTTAACCCCTTTTGAGCGCCCGGTCGCCCAGAGTTCTGGGGTGATGGCCAAGGTCATGCGCCCCATCCTGACTTTTTTCGCTCCTCTGCTGTTGTCACAGCTGCTGACGCCGCTGCCCTCAGTTGCGCAGGCGGCGCCGGAGCCGTTGCGTATCGGCGGCTCGAGCACCGTATTCCCGGTGGTTCAAACCGCGATTGAGGCCTACCAGAAGGGTGGCGCCAACCGCCAGGTGCGTTTTGAGCTCAAGGAGACGGGCACCTCGGCGGGCTTCCGCCAGTTCTGCAGAGGGCAACTGGTTATGGCCAATGCCTCCCGGCCGATCAGCGCCAAGGAGCTCAAGGCCTGTGCCGCCAAGGGAGTGTCGTTTCTGGAGCTGCCGATTGGCTTCGACGCGATCACCGTGGTGGTGAATCCAAAGAACAGCTGGGCTTCCCGGATATCCACCCAGGAGTTGGGGCGGCTCTGGAACCGGCAGGCAACCGGCAAGGTGACCCGCTGGAACCAGGTGAACCTGGATTGGCCCGATCGACCAATCCGCCTCTGCGGCCCCGGCAAGGATTCCGGCACCTTTGATTATTTCAATAAGGCCATTAATGGCGACGAAGATAATTCACGAACTGATTATTTTGCCAGTGAAAATGATAATGATTTGGTGGCCTGCGTAGCAAAAAATCCAGATGCCCTGGGATATTTCGGCTTTGCCTATTACCAGGCCAACGCCAAGCGATTGAAGGCTCTGGCCGTGCTGGGCAAGAAGGGGTTGGCGACCCCCTCGGCCCAGTCGGTGCAGAAAGAAGCCTATGTGCCCCTGTCTCGTCCTCTGTTCATTTATATCAACGACAAGGCCCTGCGGCAGCGCCCTGAGCTGCGCAAATTTGTGATCTACACCATCGCCAATGGGCTGAAGTTCGTCAAGTTGGCTGGCTATATCCCCATGCCCTCCAGCACCTATCGCCTGGTGGAAAGTAAGCTCTATCGCCACGTGCTCGGCACGGCCTTCGGCGGCGACCTGCCCGTGGGACTGACTACGGGACAAGCGCTACAACGTAGTCTTGAGAGTATCAAGAAACCGGAATTCCGTTGATCTCTCAATGGCGCAGCTTCGCGATGTAAGCAATGGCGCCTATGCCCTCGACCTCCTGCAGAAGCAGGTAGGCAAGCTGGTGCAGCTGCAGGCCCCGGTTGCGGCGGGGGAGGGAACCGAGCCCCTGCATCAGATGCGGGTGGCGATGCGCCGGCTCAGCACCACCCTTGTTCAGTTTGAGCCCGCCCTGCAGGTTCCTGCCGCGCTCAACAACCAACGCCTGGCCAAATGGGTGCGCCGGCTGGGGATGGCCAGGGATCTAGATGTGTTGCGGGAGCGGCTCGAAGATGGC
>NZ_JAGQCR010000191.1:0-6130 GCF_024346295.1 Cyanobium sp. BA20m-14 | reverse complement strand
AGCATCGCGGCGGTGTTGGCTTATTTCCGCTCAGACATGGCTGAAGTGATCAGGGGTGTGGGCCGGGCCTGCCGTCACGGTCAGTGGGGCGACCCCTCCGCTCGCATGGGTGTCGCCATTGCCCTGGGCACTCTGCCGATTGTTTTTGCTGGTTTGGCTTTGAAGCTTTGGGTGCCCGATTACGACAACTCGCCGCTGCGCAGCATGGCCTCGATCGCGGTCGTGTCGATCGTGATGGCCCTGTTGCTGGCTCTGGCTGAGCTGGTGGGTAGCCGTCGCCGCGAGCTGGTTGATGTGCAGCCCCGTGATGGCGTCTGGGTCGGCCTGGCTCAGTCCCTGGCTCTGGTGCCAGGCGTTTCCCGCTCGGGGAGCACCCTCACTGCCGCTTTGTTTGACAGCTGGCAGCGCCCGGCCGCCGCCCGCTTCTCCTTTTTGTTGGGCATTCCGGCAATCACCCTGGCGGGGCTGGTGTCCCTCAAGGAGGCATTCAGTGCTCCAACTGGTGGCGGCGCCGTGCCCTTGCTTGTGGGAATCGTTGCCGCTGCGATGGTGTCCTGGTTGGCGATCGCCTGGTTGCTGCGCTTTCTGCAAACGAACAGCACCTGGGTATTTGTCGCCTATCGCCTGGTCTTCGGGGTAGGCATATTGATTTGGCTTGGCGCCAGGATGGGAGCCTGAATCCCTAGCAGCCCCTAACGTCGTGTGGAATGAGCCCTCTGCGGGGATTGCCCTAGCTGCTCTCGATAGCAGCTCTCCAGGGGCGGTGCGCTTGCCGGCCCCTGCCGTGGTTGCCTCGGTGGAGCCTGGTTCGATCGCTGAGGAGTTGGGCTTTCAGCCGGGCGATCGCCTGCTCAGCATCAATGGCAAGCGTCCACGGGATCTGATCGATGTTCAGATGTTGGTGGGAGAGGAAGAGCTCACCTTGGAAGTTGAAGATCCAGACGGATCCCTGCATACGGTTGAGTTGGAGAAGGATCTCGATGAGGGCTTGGGCCTGGGATTCACTGAAGCTTTGTTCGATGGCCTCAAGCAGTGCAACAACGCCTGTCCGTTCTGCTTCATCGACCAGCAGCCACCGGGTCGCCGCAGCAGTCTCTACCTCAAAGATGATGATTACCGGCTCAGTTTTCTTTACGGCTCCTACCTAACACTCACCAACCTCACCGCCGCTGATTGGCAGCGGATAGAGGAACAGCGGCTTTCGCCCTTGTTCGTTTCCGTCCATGCCACCGAGCCTGAGCTGCGTAGCCGTTTGCTAGTCAATCCTCGGGCCGCTCTGCTGCTGGATCAGCTTGGCTGGTTCGCCCAGCGCGATTTGCAGATCCACGCCCAGGTGGTGGTGTGCCCTGGTATCAACGATGGCCCGGCCCTACTGCGCACCTTGCAGGATTTGGCCCAATTTGGCGCTGGCGATTGGCCCGCGGTGCTCTCCGTGGCAGTGGTGCCCGTGGGGCTTACCCGTTTTCGTCCCGATGGGGATGCCCTCGTACCCGTAGATCGCCAGTCTGCCCGCCAGGTAATCGCCTTGGTGGAGCCCTTGCAGCAGGGCTTTCAGCGAGATCTGGGCAGTCGTTTCGTTTGGTTGTCCGATGAGTGGTATTTGATGGCGGGGCTGCCGCTTCCCCCCCGGGCAGATTACGAGGACCTACCCCAGCAGGAAAACGGCGTCGGCAGCATTCGCGCCTTTATCGAGGCGCTTGAGCTCGCTACCCGGAAGCTGCCCAAGGCCCTGGCCAGGCCGCGGCGGCTGAGCTGGGTGGTGGGCCAGCTGGTGGCCGAAGCTCTCGAGCCCGTGGTAGCCAGGCTCAATGCGGTTGAGGGGCTTGACCTGATTTTGCATGGCTTGCCCAGCCCTTACTGGGGTCAGGAGCAGGTGGTTACGGGCCTGCTGACCGGTTCTGATCTGCTTACCGGCTTGGCTGGCTTGGATTTGGGCGAGGCCTTGCTGCTGCCAGCGGTAATGCTGCGCCAGGGCGAACCGGTATTCCTCGACGACCTCAGCCTGGCTGAGGTCGAGGCCCAGCTGCCGGTGCCTGTGCAGCTGCTGAAGGGTGCAGACGACCTTGTGGCCTCATGTTTAGGCAGGTTTCCATTAACTCCTTACAATGTTCGGGATTAGGCTGATGTTTACGTGCTCAATTTCACTTCCCGCTTAGCTCTGCTTTGCCTGCTGGGTCCCCCTTTTCTGGCCTTTGCAGCCCAAGCTCAGGACAAGCCAGCGACTGCTGCTTCCCAGGCGGATTTGACTTTGCCCATGCCTCCACCGTTGCCACTGGCACCTGAAGCCCTGCGTGGCGACTCCACTACCAAGTTGCGGGGCTATCGGCCACGCCTAAACCCAACCCTCGTGACTCCGGCAGCCACCAAGCTGGCTCCTGGGCTTGAGAATCTGCCCGCACCCGCCTCCTTGGCGCTGCCGGTTAAGCCAGAGCAAGTGCGAATAACCGAGTTGCGCCCCCTTGGTTTAGTTGAAGTAGAAAATCTTGCCGAGGTCAATAACCCCAATCTCAAGGCGATTGCTAGCCAGGTAGATCAGGCTCAGAGCAATCTTCGAGCCCAAATTTCTCAGTGGTATCCCAGCCTCAACTTGGAGGCAAATTCACTACCCGTTTATAACACCGGTGAGCAGAGCAACACGGTGTTTAACGGTGTTAAGCAGACTCAGGTCATTAATCGTTGGGATTTAGGAGCTGCCATCACGGCCCAGTGGTCACTAATCAATCCTCAGCGGGTGCCTACTATAGCAGCGGCGCGTGATCAATTTGAAAAGGCCAAGTTCCAATACGTCATTGCTCTACGGGATCTGCGATTGCAGGCAGCTTCTTCATATTTTGATCTCCAGCAGTCTGACGACCAAGTCCGTATTGGTCAGGAGTCCGTACGCGCTTCTTTAGTTAGCTTGAGAGACTCCAAGGCAAGATTTCAGGCTGGTGTGGCTACAAAGCTAGAGGTGCTTGAAGCTGAAACCCAGCTTTCCCGTGATCAGCAGCTCTTGACCAACTCTCTCGCTGCCCAAGCAATCGCTCGCCGCACCTTGGCAGCTCTTTTGGATTTACCCCAAAATGTAACCCCAACCGCTAAGGATCCGGCAAGGGTCTTTGGCATTTGGCAGCCCTCGTTGCAGGAAAGCATTGTTGCGGCTTATACATTCCGTGAAGAGCTGGATCAGGCTTTGCTGGATATCTCAATCGCTAACAGCCAGGCAAATGCAGCATTGGGTGCTGTTCAGCCCTTCCTAAACATATTTGCTGCGTTTTCAGGCAGCGTTTTTGACGGCCAAGATCCTCAAGTTCTAAACGACCCCGCAGGCGATGGAACGGAATACAACACTGCTATTGGCCTCAACCTGAGCTGGCGCCTCTTTGATGGCGGAGCAGCTGCGGCCCAATCACGGCAAAATAAGCAGCTTGCCCAAGAAAATACTTTTCGCTTCGCCCAGCGACGAGATGGCATTCGCCAGGAGGTTGAAACAAGTTTCTATGAACTCGAGAAAAACAACCGCAACATTGTGACTACCTCTAGGGAGGTGATTTCGGCGCGCGAATCCTTGCGGCTAGCTCGTCTGCGCTTCCAGGCTGGTGTGACAACCCAGCGAGAGGTGGTGGACAACCAGCGAGATCTCACTCAGGCAGAGGTGCGCTATTCCGGTTCAATCACTGACTACAACAAGCGTCTTGCCGAACTTCGTCGCCGAACTGGCCTAGATCAAGTGGCTGGTTGCACGCCCCAGTCCCTACCGGCAGTCAAGCCTGCCGGCGCTTCAGATCTTCCCGTCGAACCCACGCCCCTGATCCCTGCCTGCCAGGCCGCTGCCCAGGGAGCCGTCTGACGCCGTGGTGGCGTCATCTGTTGATCCACAGCCTTCATTTGGGCTGCCCAACACCCTGCGATTGGGTTTGTTCCAGGGTTGTTTGGGCTGCCTGGCCGTCATCTTCGCGGGCCTGCTCAATAGGGTCATGCTCAGCGAACTTGAGTTCCCCGGCCTACTGGTTGGTGGCGCGCTGGCATTTGAACAGTTTGTTGCTCCCTCCAGGGTGTTGTTCGGCCAAATTTCAGATGCCCATCCCTGGGCGGGGCGTCACCGGCTTCCATATATATGGCTGGGTACTGCCCTGTTTTGTGGCTTGGCGGTGCTGTCCGTTCCCCTGATCTTTCATGTGGGTCGCTTGCTTGAAGCTGCTTCCCAGCCTGAGCTGGCATTGGGAATCACGGCGCTTTGCGGGCTGTTTGCTCTTTATGGTCTGGCGATTTCCCTCGCCACCACCCCCTATCTCGCCCTCGTAATTGATCGCACCAGCGAGGCTGAGCGGCCCCGGGCGGTGGGCTTGATTTGGTGTCTGCTCACTGTGGGCATTGTGATTGGGGCAATCTCGATCAATCTGAGCTTGCGCAGTCTTGATGGCATCACCGATCCTGCCCTTTTGGAGCCTGTATTACTTGGCTTCATGGGCCGGGTGGCCGCAGTGGTGCTTGTGCTCACGGTTGTTGCCACCGTTGGGCTCGAACCCAGCAACAAGCAACTTGACTTGCCTGCGGGCGGGCAGCGCCGGGAGGATTCCATCACCCTCGCCCAGGCCTGGGCACTTGTCAGCTCAAGCCGTCAGGTCCTGGTTTTTTTCTCCTTTCTTGTGCTGTTCACCCTCGGCTTGTTTCTACAGGACCCCATTCTTGAGAGCTACGCAGCAGACGTGTTTGGCATGCCGATTGCAGCCACGGCATCCCTGAACGCCATTTGGGGTATGGGAACTTTGACGGGCTTGCTGCTTGCTGGGCTGTGGATCGTGCCCAGGCTCGGCAAGTTGGCAACGGCGCGACTGGGTTGCCAGCTGATTTTGGTCAGCCTGGTGTGTTTGGCACTAGCTGGTTTGGAGCCCCGTGTGCCGGTGCTGCAGGTGGTCATGCTCCTGTTTGGCTTGGCGGCGGGCATAGGGACCAACAGCGCCCTAGTGCTGATGCTTGATCTCACCTTGCCGGAGGCTGCTGGCACCTTTGTAGGGGTCTGGGGTCTGGCCCAGGCCTTATCAAGGGCCTTAGGGAAAATGCTCGGTGGTGGACTGCTTGATCTAGCTCGTTCTCTCCAGCAGGCTTTCGAGCTTGCCCCGTCTGTTTATTTCCCCTACGCCATGGTTTTAAGCGTGGAGGTGCTGGTTGCTTTTGGTGCCCTGGTGTTGCTGAGGCGCGTCAACCTGCGCCAATTCAGGGAGGATACGGGTCGCAGCCTCAGCAAGGTGCTGGCCCTAGAGCTCGGATGAACCAAGAACCCTCAGTGCTTTACCCCCCAGATCTCAATCCAGGCCTGGTTGAGCTGATTGATCTTGTGGCTGACCGGCAGCGGGCCGATTTCGGTCATATGGCCTCCGATCTCAAATCAGACGGCAGCCTGATCACGGCCTGTGATCGCTGGAGTGATGCGACCCTGGTTGAAGGATTGGCTCGCCTGTTTCCCGGTGAAGGGGTGCTGAGCGAGGAAGGCGACAAAACAGTGCCTAAGACCTCTGCTTATTGGGTGGTTGATCCCCTGGATGGCACCACTAATTTTGCGGCTGGGATTCCCTACTGGGCCATTTCCATAGCGCGTTTTGAGGCTGGGCGTCCGGTGCTTGCCGTGCTGGATGTGCCACCACTTCGGCAGCGGATCGTGGCGATACGTGGTCAGGGTGCCTGGCGCAATGGTCGCCTCCTGCTGGCTCCCTCCGGGCAGAGCCACCCTGCTGGCTGCGCTTCCTTGTGTAGCCGTTCGATAGGAGTGCTGCAAAAGCTGCCCAATCAACGCTTCCCTGGGAAAATCCGTTTGCTTGGGGTGGCAAGCCTCAATCTTGTCAGTGTGGCGATGGGGCAAACGATCTCAGCACTTGAGGCCACTCCCAAAATCTGGGATCTGGCAGCAGCGTGGTTGGTGCTCAGCGAGTTGGACTGCCCGATTCGTTGGCTGGTGCGATCACCGGAATCGATCGATGCTGGTTCCGATCTGTCTGCAGCCGATTTCCCTGTGCTGGCGGCCGATCGGCCGGAAACCTTGGCCCGCTTCATGCCCTGGGCCGATGCGCTGGTGGGCTGATCCTTGCCAGAAGGGCGTTGGAGGTGATATGTTTTTGGACTGCGCGCAAGGGGGAAGAACCCGAAGCGAACA
>NZ_JAGQCR010000190.1:0-6145 GCF_024346295.1 Cyanobium sp. BA20m-14 | reverse complement strand
CGCTGCTAGCCACTGCTCCAGCGCCATTGCCACACATGCTGCCAAGGTGCGCCCCTGTTGCTTGCTTGCCTTTTGCGCTTGCACCACAAGGCTTTTGTCCAGCCGCACGTTCAGTTGCGCCTTCATTAGCTAGCTGCTGCTAGGCGCTTGATAGCAGAAGGAAGAAAAGCGGGCAAAAAAAAGGTGCGGTCTTCTTCTTCTTCCTTCTTCCCTACCCCCCCCCCCCCCCCCATACCTTGTGTTTGCCCTTGACTGGTAATTGCCGAGAGTGCCTGTGCTGCAAGGGGAGACAGCTAAAACCAGTTGAAGCTAAAACCCAACTGGAAAACCTTGAGAGTGCCTGTGCTGGAAGGGGAGACAGCGAAAAACAGTTGGCAAAAAGCCCTGACTGGTAATTGCTGAGAGTGCTTCTGCTGCAAGGGAAAATTGCGAAAACCAGTCAAAGGGGGTGTATGTGTATAGGGGGGGGGGGGGGTCAGAAGAAAAGCAAGAAAAAAGGCCCTGCCGGAGCAGAGCCGCACTTTTTTTTTGCCCGCCTCTTCAGAAGAACTCTTCAGCAGCAGCAGGGGTTTCTTCCTTAGGCGCTTGCTTTTCCAGCTCAGCCAAGCGGGCCAGGCCCTTCTCGGTGATGCGGTTGCCGGTGCCTTGGCTTTTCACGAGCCGTTGCTGCCTGAGGCGCTGTAGGGCGCACCACACGCTGTTGCTGCCCTTCTTAGTTGCTTCTGCCAAGGCGCTTGGTTTGGTGAGAAGGCCAGGGGTCTGTTGGTGGCGGTGGATGGTTTTCAGCAGGAGATCACCGATGTTTTCCTGATAATGGGCACCTCCTACGAGCTGGAACTCCCCATCGAGGCGGTGGTAGTTGAAGCTGCGAGGACTCTCGCCCCTGAACTTCTCCACTGTCCACTTGTAGACAGGCGCTTCTCCTTCTTCCTTCTTCAGCCTCTCGATGCGGTGGACGGCAGAGGGAACTTCCTGCCAAGCGGGATGGCCTGCAACGGCCTTCATACCTTGGCCGGAGCGCGTTGTATGGCAGTTGATCCACAACGCCGCAGAAGGGCAGACAATGGCCTTTAGGAGCCGGAGGTACTGATCCACTGGGCCCGTGTACGGGCTGATGCCTGCGCTTTGGAAGCAACTGTTGGCAGTGTCAACAATCACCGCCACCAGATCGCCTTTTGCCATCCGTTGCGCCAGTCGCTCAAGGTTGGGCAGGCTCACGTTCCAAGCTGCTTCTCCTTCTTCTGGATCTTCAGCCCACACTTCGATGTCTGCCCCGCGCTCAACGGTCTGGAGCGCGTCGCAATAGTCATTGAGCATTGCCCAAGCAGAAGCGCCGCCGTCAGTCGCAACGAAAAGAACCCGCCCTTTTTTTTGCCCGCTGCCTTCTTGCTGATCCAAAAAGCCGCTGCCAATGCTGATGCTGGTGGCAAGCTCCAGCGTCATCAGGGTTTTTCCAGCGCCGCCGTCAGCAGCGAGAACGTGCAGATCGTTTTTAAGAGCAAAGCCAGGCTGGAGCTGTTGAAGGCCAGGGCCAGGGTCTGCTTTGCCAATGGTGCGGCTTCTGGCTGGCGCTTTTGCTCCAGTGAGTAGCCCCTTCTTCTGGCCCCATAGAGCAAGCAGCCTCTCTTGTAATACTTCCCGCGTGAGCTGGTAGCCCCAGGCTCTGCTTTTGAGCGCGTCCACCAGGGGCTGATCTTCAGCAAGCGTGGCATCGAGCAGCTTCTCCAGCAAAGCTGCAATGGCCTTGGCAGTGGCCTTGTCATCGTCAGCAGCAGGAGCAGCCTTTTCTTTCTTTTCGGGCTTTTTGGCAGTGGTGGCAGGGGCTTTGGCAGGCTTTTGAAATAAGCTGGCAGCTTTTTCGATCTTTTCCGCTGCTCCTGCAAGCTCTTCTGCTGTTAGGTCATCAATGCTGCCGCCTTGTGGAAGATCAGGCCAAAGATCTTCAGCAGCCAAGAGCACAAAAGGAAAACCAATGGCTTCTGCCACTGCCTGAAGGGCAATGGCCTTGCGCTTGCCCGCCTCGTTGTTGTCGGCCAAGTAGACAATGCCTTCAACGCCAGCCCCTCGTAGGCGCTCGTAGCGCGGGGCCACAAGCTCTTGGCTTAGGGCTAGGAAGCCCGGCTGGCTAATGGCCACTAGGCCGATGCTGCTGGCAATATCGCAGCACTTCTCACCCTCAAGCTCCAAAGGCCAGCCGCCAGAAGCCAGTGCTAGTGCCTCGCCGTATAGGGGCCAAGGTGCTTCTCCCTTGCCAGTGATGAAAGAGCCGTTGATCTTGGTCTGTGGCCAGAAGATCTTCTCGCCATCGTCTTTGTATTGGCGCTGAACGCGTTGGCCTTCTGAATAGGAGAAGAAGGTGCCTGCTGCTGTGCCAATGCCTTTGGCAGGCTTTGCTTCAGGGGAGAGGCGGGCAATAGTAATCGCAGGCTTTACTGCCTCTACGAGCCGCAGGGCACGCTCCTTGTGCAGGGTGAAAACAGAGCAACGGCCGTCGCCTGTCTCTTTGTCGTAGGCCCAGCTTTGAAGGTCTTTGCCAAGCACCACATCGCCGCTCTTCAATCCAGAGGGAGGGCTGAAGGTGCTGCCGTGATGGCAGAGCACCAGGGCGCCATCGTCACTGATGCGACAGTCGCCGCCTGCATCGTCCCTTCCGCAAACAGGGCACGGGTCTAATGGGCTGCTGTTGAACAGCTTGCTTTTGTGGGAGGCAGTCACAGAACCGCCCCTTTTTTATTGCCCGCCTTCCCAAGAGGATTGGCTAGGATTGTTGTTGTGGACAGGGGTTGCAGGGCCACTGAGGGCGCTGCTAATGTCGAGATGGTCACAGTACTAAGAGGGGGAGTGCATTTCCCGTCTCTTGAGGAGCCGCCCTTGCAGGGGCGGCTTCTTGCTGTTGAGGCAAGATTCAAGAGGGCTGCTGAAGTGCGGCCGATGGGAGGATCTAAGCGGGATTAGGCGGCAGTTTCAAGGGCCAGGGCACCCTCCCGCTGTAGCTGGTGCACGAGGCTTAGGGCGCTGAGCCGAAGCAAAGCGGCGCGGCTTGTATTGAGTTGCTTTGCAGCAGTGTCAAAGAGCAGAGTTTCCTGATCTGTGCACCTAACGCTCACTGGTGGCCGTATGTGATAATCCTTTTTCGTACGTTTCATTGGGAAGGTTATTCAACAGGCGGGAACTTCCCGCTTCTTCAACCCTAAGAACCGTTTTTTCAAGTGACGGTTAAGACAAGGTTAAGGAACGAAACGGGCAATAAAAAAGGCCCAGGAGGACTACGAAACCCCTGAGCCTAATTGTTTGTTTTAATCACCCATCAACGGCAGTGCTTGAAGCTGCCATTATTAGTATAGGCAAAAAAAGCCCAGGGAAACTACCCCCCAGGCCATTCTGATTTAATTAACACGGAGAGTCACCGCTCTTTAACCTTAGCGCATAAAAAAAGCGGGGTCGTTAAGTCCGCCGTTTCTATTGAGGAAGCGTACAAGGCGCTGCAAAACCACCTTGACTCCCCTAGTTTAGCAACTATTTTTTGCCAAAGATGATGGCCCAATCGTCAGGGTATTGTTCTTGCATTGTGGCCCCTAAATGCCAGAAGGCGCAGAAGTTAAACGAGCGCCCCTAATTACATTTTGTACACTCTCGCTGTTAAGTTTACTTGCCCAAACAGGGCTCTTCCACATTTCGCTCAGGGGCCGTTGATCAAAATTACCAGCCGCAGGAGCAGGAGAACGGTTGAAGTCAGCAGGTAGTTGCCTCCCTGCCATTGGCAAAACGCGAATCGCGATTGGATTTTGCTTTTGGTTTTTCATTAGATAGCGGGCAAAAAGAAGTGGTGATTAACAATCAAGACTAAGCAAGTCTTTGTGCATTGCCTTCTGCGCTTCAGCAGCTCGGCACTTTTGCAAGGCTTCAGCCGCATCAAAGAGGCTGTCTGCCTTATCCAGGGCATTGCCCTGTTCGTTGTAGAGGGCAATTAGCGTTGCAGCAGGGTGGCGCTTCTGGCTGCGAGCCTGAAGCATCTTTTGCTCAAGATCCCCTGCATCACTGGCGTCCAAGGCTTCCTTGAGCATTTTCTCCAGCCTGATATAGCGATATAGCTCTACCTGACGGGCTTCCCGGCAAGCTAAATAATCATTGACGCAGGGCGAGACTTTGTTCATAACAAGCAAAGTGCTTTTGCTTCCTTAATTGTAGTGCATGGAACTACAAAGGGAAAACTCCTTTATTTTGCCCGCTTCTCTATTTTTGGGGTACTCGCCGCTGCCCCGCGCAAAAAGCGCCGATTGTCGCTCTGTGGCTATGTCCCCGGTGACACCGGCGACTTTTAGAGTGGCTATCCGCCACTCTACTTTTTGAGGTAGTAACACTACCTCTACTTTTCAAGATTACTACGGTAATCTTGATTTTCTCAAGCAAGCATTGCAGCCAGCACGTCTTCTTGCGAGGCAGTTAGGTATTCTCCCAAAGAAGATAGGCTCTTGTGCCCTGTTGCTAGCTGCACTGTTGGCAGAGGCACTCCTTTAGCAACCAGGGATTGCGCCATTGTCCGCCTGAAGCTGTGCAAAGAAGCCCCTTCAATGCCAACCGCCTTGCAAGCAGCCCTGAAGCTCTTGTCTGCCGCCTGTCTGGACATCGTTGAAGTGGTAGAGCCTGCGGCTGGGAACAATGCTTCTGAGGGCTTTGGCTCGTGCCCGTGCTCCTTTGTCCAGTGCAGCCGATAGGAAGCAAGCTCTTCAACCAGAGCAGGAGCTTGAAGGAGCTGCCTTGTGGTTTTCGTTTTCGTTGATGATTTTTTGAAGGTCACATGCTTGCCGCCCACATCAGCCCAAGAGAGCGACAGTGCCTCGCCGATCCGTGCTGCGCTCCAGCGTTGAAGCATCCAGAGGCAGTGATGCTTTGCAGAAGGAGCCGCAGCCAGAAGCGCCTCTAGCTGCTGCTCAGTGAGTGCTGCTGCCTTGCCGTTGCGTTGAACCTTCATAGCTTTTGCTGCCATTTGCTAGCAGCATCTTAGTTGCGCAACTCTCATTAGAGCAACCAGCTAGTCCACCACTCAATCTGGTTACTAGCTGCCTGCTAAGCCCCTGCTAGCAGCCTTGTTGATTATCAACAAGCCTCCCTTGTTGAGAAAAGCTAATTCTTTAGCATTAGGCGCTAAATGCTGCATCTTTAGTATCTCGTGCTAAACCTGCTTTGATTTTCTCTGTTAGCTATCACTTCCTTCTGCCTCATTGAATAGCGGGCAAAATAAAGGCGGCAACCTTGGCTAGTTAATGGCACCCAAGACGCTGCCTGACGCCCTTGTTCAGCCGCAATACTTTCTGATGTCCGCCCGCGTGGACTTATCCGAAGTGCCAGACTGAAGCTCAAGATCATAAGCTTGCTGAATCGTCAGACAAGCAAGCTTTCTATTTTTCTTTGTATAAAAATAGTTAGCGGCTTCAATCTTCAAATCACGAATCTCATAGATCATATTTATTTCGTTTTGAAACCTTTCGGCCTCTCGTCCAAAACCTTGAGCAAAGACTGGCTGCCCCATGATTAGCAATCCAATCGTAGCGAAAATAACTTTATACATCTATCAAGGCTCTGCGAATCTTGCTTAGCCTATCAGAACAGAACTGTTTGCCACCAAAAATAAATAGTCGCGATCAGGCTTGTTGCCAAAGAGCTTGTGCGGGGCCGCCCCTTTTCGGCACTGCTGTGCCAATGCAACTCCAGCCTTCAATGACAAGGCCAGGAGCAGCCCCTCCAGCTCGTGCAATACGAGCATTGATGGCGCCTCTTTTGATGCCGAGCAGGTCGGCCAGGGCTGCTGTGGGGATCGCCCCGTCAGCGGGAACTAGTGGCCAATCGGCCACCTGTTTTGTTGAAGGCTTAGCGGCAGGTGGTCCAAGTGGACCAGGTGCCGGCTTCTTAGCTAGTGGCTGCTTTTGCTGCTCAAGCCTCTCCAGCCGCTTCTCCAGCTCTTCAAGCCTGTCCATAGGCAAGGGCTCCTGAGGGGCGCTGCTAGGCGCTGCTAGCCACTGCTCCAGCGCCATTGCCACACATGCTGCCAAGGTGCGCCCCTGTTGCTTGCTTGCCTTTTGCGCTTGCACCACAAGGCTTTTGTCCAGCCGCACGTTCAGTTGCGCCTTCAGTAGCTAGCTGCTGC
>NZ_JAGQCR010000019.1:0-23140 GCF_024346295.1 Cyanobium sp. BA20m-14 | reverse complement strand
GGCTTCGGAGCTTTCGGGCCCAATTACCCTACTTAGCGACGGCACATCAAGCCTGCCGCTACTGGGTAACGTGAGACTCACGGGATTGACCCTTTCCCAAGCCAGTCAGTGGCTTGAGACCTTATATAAGCGCCAGTTGCTGCGACCGGAATTGCAGCTTTCGATGGTCACCCCCAGACCCCTGCGCGTAGCCCTAGTGGGCCAGGTAATAAATCCGGGGCTCTACACGCTCTCGCAGTCCGGAAATGAATCCAGGGGGGAAGTTGCCGTTTCCAACCTGGGCCTACCAACCCTGGTGGATGCCATCGCCAAGGCAGGTGGCATCACGTCCGACGCCGACCTGCGCAGTGTGATGCTGCAACGCCGCTTGCCTGGCGAGGCAGGGGCTTACAAGCGCACCCGCCTCAATCTGCTGGCCCTTATCCAAGAGGGTGATCAGCAGCAGAATCCACTCCTATTTGACGGCGATACGATTCGGGTCGAAGCGGCGGCCGAGCCCTTGCCGGAGATGATCGAGCTTTCCTCCACCACCCTGGCTCCCAAGTCAATTACTGTGAATGTGATCGGCGAGGCGAAGGGTGGCGGTCGCGTTCAAGTGCCGGCCAACACCCCCTTGGTGCAGGCGGTGCTGGCGGCAGGGGGGCCAATCGCCTGGCGGGCTAACCCGGGCGACGTGGAACTGGTGCGGCTCAGCCGCAACGGCACTGTCACTCGTCAAAAGTTTGCCCTCAACCTGAGCCAGGGGGCCTCTAACAGCAAGAATCCGCCCCTACGCGATGGCGACACCGTGATCATAAATCGCAGCGCGCTCGCTGTGACCAGCGACGCACTAACTGCGGTAATCACACCGCTAAGTCCTATTTTAGGCATCCTGGGCTTCATTGAAGTGGTCAACAACCGCTGATTCCCACTCTCGCAAATTGGCAAATGCTGAGCAAGAACGCTCGATCGCCATGCAAGCCAAGCATTAAATCTTGATGAATTTATTATTAATGTTTTGGAACTACCAGCTCGACGCTTCCAGCAGAGCCGAAACCCAGGTTGGCCTACCCATTGACAGCTTGGATCATTGTGCTGAACTGCGGCCAAACACGTTATGAGCGCCCAATGATCGCCATCTCAGCCTTTCCAATCAATTGGGTGCTGGTACAAGATCTCGCCCTCGGCCCCGCGCCTGCAGCCACCAGGCATCTAAACAGGCTGGAAGCCGAGGGCATCACGGCGGTGCTCAGCCTCTGCTCCACCGAGGAGAAAGCCGCCCCTCCTGACCTAGAGGAGCGCTTCTACTGTCGTCGCCTTGTGCTGCAGGACCATCGCAGCCAGGGCACCCTCAGCATTGGCCTACTCGAGCAGGCCCTGGCGGCACTGGCTGAGCTGCGCAGCCATGGCCCGGTTTTTGTCCACTGTGTGGCGGCAATCGAACGCTCGCCCCTAGTCTGCATGGCCTGGCTGATGCGCGAATATGGCATCAGCCGGCAGAACGCCCTCGACTACCTACTCCAGGTGCACCCCGGCACTAGCCCATCGGCCGCCCACCTGATGCTGCTTACCCAGCTGAAAACTGCCGCGCCGATGGAACTGAAAATAGCCTGAAAGTTAAGATTGCCTGAGAGATAATTTCCAGCCATCATGGACCTGGTCCCAAATTCTGCCGCATAGTTGACCGTGAGCAATTCCGCCTGCAAAACCGCCCTGATCACCGGCGTCGCCGGCCAGGATGGCTCCTACCTGGCCGAGTTGTTGCTGGAGAAGGGCTACAGCGTGCATGGCATCAAGCGCCGGGCCAGCAGCTTCAACACCCAGCGGATCGACCACCTCTATCAGGATCCCCACGAGACCGGCAGCGAGGGCCAGGCCCCCAAGCTGCAGCTCCACTACGGCGACCTCACAGACAGCTCCAACCTGATCCGGATCATCCAGCAGGTGCAGCCCGATGAGATCTACAACCTCGGCGCCCAGAGCCATGTGGCCGTTTCCTTCGAGAGCCCCGAATACACGGCAGACTGCGACGCCCTCGGCCCGTTGCGCATCCTCGAGGCCGTAAGGATCCTCGGCCTCAGCTCCAAAACCCGCATCTACCAGGCCTCCACCTCCGAGCTCTACGGCCTGGTGCAGGAGATCCCCCAGAAGGAAACCACCCCCTTCTATCCCCGCTCCCCCTACGGCGTGGCCAAGCTCTACGGCTACTGGATCACCGTCAACTACCGGGAGGCCTACGGCATGTATGCCTGCAACGGCATCCTCTTCAACCACGAATCGCCGCGCCGGGGTGAAACGTTTGTGACCCGCAAGATCACCCGCGGCCTGGCCCGCATTGATGCGGGGCTGGACGATTGCCTCTACATGGGCAATCTCGACTCCCTGCGGGACTGGGGCCACGCCCGCGACTATGTAGAGATGCAGTGGCGCATGCTCCAGCAGGAGGGGCCGCCGCAAGACTTCGTGATCGCCACCGGCCGGCAGGAGACGGTGCGCCGCTTCATCGAACTCACCGCCGCGCAGCTTGGCTGGGGGGGGATCGATTGGGAAGGGGAAGGGATCCAGGAGATCGGCCGCCGCTCTGGCAGCAGCGAGGTGGTGGTGCGCATCGACCCCCGCTACTTCCGCCCCGCCGAGGTGGAAACCCTGCTGGGGGATCCCACCCTGGCCCGCGAGAAGTTGGGCTGGGTTCCCACCACCACCCTCGAGGAGCTGGTGGCCGAAATGGTGGCAGCCGACAAGGAAGAAGCCAAAAAAGAAGCGATCCTGCGGCTCAAGGGCTTTGCGGTGGTGGGCTCGATGGAAAACCCGCCCACCAATCCCATGGCCGTCGAGATGGCCCGCGAAGCGATCCAGCCATGAGCAGCGGCTCCCCCATGGGCAGCGCGCCCCTGATCCGGCCCCAGGATCGGATCTTCGTGGCAGGCAGCCGCGGCATGGCTGGCTCAGCGATCGTGCGGGCCCTCAGCGCCGCTGGCTATGGCCAGATCCTTACCCCTCCCCGCAGCGAGCTCGACCTGCTCGATGGGGCGGCCGTTTCCAGCTGGTTTGGCGCCCAGCAACCCTCGGTGGTGGTGCTGGCGGCCGCCAAGGTGGGCGGCATCCACGCCAACGCCACCTACCCGGCCGATTTCCTGCTGGACAACCTCAAGATCCAGACCAACGTGATCGAGAGTGCTTGGCGCTCGGGCGCGCGACGGCTGCTGTTTCTGGGCAGCAGCTGCATCTACCCCAAATTCGCCGAGCAGCCGATTCGGGAGGAAGCCCTGCTCACCGGGGCGCTCGAGCCCACCAACGAGTGGTATGCGATCGCCAAGATCGCCGGGCTCAAGTTGTGCGAGGCGCTGCGCCGGCAATACGGATTCGACGCCATCAGCCTGATGCCCACCAATCTCTATGGGCCGGGCGACAACTACCACCCCACCAACAGTCACGTGCTGCCGGCGCTGATCCGCCGCTTCCACGAAGCCTCCGAGCGCCCCGAGCAGGGCCTAGGCACCCACGTTAGCTGCTGGGGCACAGGCAAGCCGCTGCGGGAATTCCTGCATGTGGACGACCTCGGCGAAGCCTGTCTATTTGCCCTCGAGCACTGGAGCCCTGGGCCCGAGGCAATCCCCTATCTCAATGTGGGCACGGGCCTCGATCTCTCAATTGGCGAGCTGGCCAAGGCGGTGGCCGAGGCAACCGGCTTCCGCGGCGAGATCGCCTGGGATGCCAGCCAGAGCGATGGCACCCCGAAAAAGCAGCTAGATGTCAGTCGCCTCAGCGCCCTGGGCTGGCAGGCCCGCATTCCCCTGGCCACGGGCCTGCAGAACACGGTGGACCTGTTTCGCCAGCAGCTGCAGCAGCAGCTGGTGCGCCTCTAGGCCTAGGTCTAGGTCTAGCCGGCGTCAAAGAATCGCTTGCCGTCCCTGCGCTTCTGGTTAAGCCGGCTGGCCTCCCTGCGGCTGTACTCGCTCACCGACGGGTTGGCCACCACCGGATCCACATGGGCCACCTGCTCCCAGAGGGCCCGCGGCGCCCAGCGCACCGTGTGCTCCACCCGGTCAAGGCGAGTGACATGGCACCAGCTGCTGGTGCCGCAGGCCGGGCAGAAGAGCTCCTCGAGCCACTCATTGCTCAGCACCAGCACCGGATATGCCTGGATCACCAGCCGGGCCTTCTTATCGGGCATGCCCCGGGCCTGAAGCTGCTCAGCGGTGAGCAGGTGCAGGAAATACTTCTTGCCGTTGCCCTCAATTCGCTGCTCCGGATGGGCCGGGCAGAAGAGTTGGCGCCGCTGGGGCCTGCGGGAACGGGGCTTGGTGTCGCCATTCGGGCTCTGGGCCATCCCAAGGGCTACTTAGCTGTAAGCCAGTTTAACGTCCCCGCTTCAAAACCAAACCGGCTTGTGCCGACTTCAGAGCCTCCAGTTGGGCCTGGTCACAGCTGCTCCAGGCGGCGCGGGCCTCAGCGGTGGGAGCCACACCCAGCCGGCTGAGCTCGGCTAGGGCCTGCTCTCGCCCGGCGATGAGCGCCCCCCGGCGGGCCTGCTGCTGCTCCTGCCAGCGGCGTTTCCCGGCCCGATCGGCCTGGCGCCAGCGCTCCAGGGCCTGGCCATGGCGCTCCAGCTCCAGCTCCTGATCTTCCCGGGTGAAGCGCGCCAGCAGCTCCGGATCGGGAGCCAAGGGCCGCTGCAGCGGGATGTAGGTCTGCAGGCTGAGCCGGCTGAGCCGGGCCTTGCTGCTGGCCAGGCTCTCAACCTGCTGCCGCACCGTCGCCTGCTGGCTGCGGCAGCGACTCAACAGGGCAGTTAGTTGCCTTTGGCGGAGCTCGGCAGCCTGCTGCTGCTGCCGCTTGGCACCATCGCAAGACACCAGTAGTAGTGCCAGCAATGGGGCTAGTAAGGAGGCCAGTAGGGGGGCCAGCTCCTTGCCCGTTCCAGCTCTCTGGTCCATGGATGGAGCCTACCTACCCAGAACCTGGGCGGCCCGGAGCAGTTCGGCTTCGGTGGCGGCGTATACCGCCGCGGCCTCTGCGGCACTGCGGCCGATGCAGGTCATGCCGAGCTTGCCGTATTCGGAAAGGCAGCCCAACAGGTGAAAGACGCTGCCTCGCAACTTAGCTGGATCGAAGTGCAGGCCGGCCTCGGTGACGATGTCGACCAGATCCACCGGCAGCAGGCCGCGGAGCTCCGGCGCCGTGAGGTTATCGGTGGCCCGGTAATGCAATTGCTGGCTGCTGGGGGCGTGGTATTGCCCGCTGGCCGGATCCAGGCAGCCGCCGCTGATCGCGCTGAGGGCGAGATATGGATGGGTGGTGCCCCCGTGGCGCAGGTTCACCTCGATCGCCTGCAGGTCCCAGCGGTCGCCGAAGCGCCGGGCGATGAAATCCACCGCGTAGCGCTCCAACGCCCCCTCCTCAGCCAGCGCCTCGCCCACCGCCTGGCCATGGCGCATCAAGGCCTGCCGGTAGGGAGCGGCGGCAGGGAAAGTGCAGCCTTGGTAGGTCTGACCGCTGGCGCCACCGAGCACCTGCTCATGGCTTGAGAGCATCTCCACCAGACCGGGATGGCCAGGGTGACCAGGATGGATCGTGCCCTGCACGCTAGGGGAGCTGAGCTCCTCGCCCCCCTCCAGCCAGGCCTCCACCAGGGCCCCCTGCTGGCCCAGCTGTTCACGCCAGCTGGGGGAGGGCATCGGCAGCTGCTCAAGGGCCTGGCGCAGCCGCTGGCGCCGCCCGGCGGCACCGAGCTCAGCCAGCTGGAGCGGGGCCAGGGCCAGGGCCGCGTTGCCCTCGCCGCCGAAGCCTTCATTGAGCTTCACGACGCACTTGCCCAGCTGGGGATGGGCCTCCCAGAGGTCGGCGGTGGCCTCCGTCAGGTCGTCGAGGCTGTGGGTGAGGGCCGAGCCGGGGGGATGGGGTACGCCGCAGCGGGCAAACAGCTCACGGCTGCCGGCCTTGCTGCCCCAGTAGCCCAGGGCCGGGTCGGTGCCCAGCAGGGGCACCTGCAGCCGCTCCGACAACTGCCGCTCCAGATCGCTCACCACAAAGCAGTTGATGAAGCTGCGCCCTGGCCGCAGCAGCTCGGCAATGCGGGCCAGCAGGGCAGGCCGCTCCAGCAGCTTGGCGGTGAGGGGCCGGCTGGAGGCGTCGTCGGTATCGAGCAGGTGCAGGCGCCGCCGAGCATGGGAGGTGGGCAGGCCCGGCAGCAACTCCAGCACCGTATCCACCACCAGCTCCCCCAGGGGCTTGCTGGAGGTGTAAACCATGCGCACCCCCGGATCCCGCAGTCGCATCAGGGCGAATAACTGCCGCTCCTCGTAGTGGTGGGCCCCGGTCACCAGGTCGATCTGGCGCTGGTCCATCGACAGCGATGGCACCATCAGCACATCCACATCAGGCCCCTGGGCCTGGGTGGTGCGGCCCCATTCGGGCTTCAGCTGGCGCTGGAGCTCGCGGAAGCTGAGCAGGGTCATGGCGGGATCAGGCGCTGTAGGCCTTGCGGGCCGGGATCGGGTAAGGGATTCGACGGTGGCGCATCCGCTTCCACACCCGCACGAAGGCACGGATCAGCAGTTCTAGTTCGGCCCGGCTGATCCCGCTATGCACCAGCTGGTTTTCAGCCTGGCGCGCCTGCACGATGCGACGCACCATCTGGCGGGCCTCCGCTTCGCTGGTGCCCAGCGGCAGGGAGCGCAGGGCAGCTTCACAGCCATCGGCCAGCATCAGGATTGCCGTTTCCCGACTGCGGGGCGTGGGGCCCAGATAGCGAAACCGCTGCTCGGGGGTACTGGGATCCCGCTGGCGCGCCTGGTGGAGGAAGTAGCCCATCTTCAACGTGCCCTGGTGCTCGGGGATGAAGTCGGCCAGGGGCCGGGGCAGCCGGTAGCGGCGGGCCAGCTTCAGCCCCTCATCCACATGGGCCTGGAGGATTCGGGCGCTGGCGGCGGGGTCATCGAGGGCGTCGTGGGGGTTGCTGCCTTCCCCTTGGTTTTCGATGAACCACTGGGGGCCATGCAGCTTGCCCACGTCGTGATAGAGGGCCCCGGTGCGCACCAGGTCGATATCGGCCTGGATCGCCCGGGCCCCCTCCTCAGCCAGGCCGGCGATCATCAGGGTGTGTTCGAAGGTGCCTGGCGCCTCAACCGAGAGCCGCCGCAGCAGCGGCCGCTGCAGGTCGGCCAGTTCCATCAGCCGCGCCCGGGTCACAAGCCCGAAGAAGGTCTCCACCAGTGGGGCCAGCAGCAGTCCCGCCATCAACAGCCCGCCCAGCAGCAAGGCCTCACTGAGCAGGTCTACCTGCACCGCCGGGCTGCGGCTCTGCAGCAACAAATACTGGACTCCCAAGCCCGCACCCGGCAGCAGCACGGCCAGCTGCAGCAGTTCGGCCCGGTTGCGCTGCCGGCCGGCCGTCACCGCCGCCGCGCTGCCCACGCCAACGGCCACCAGCAGCCGCAGGGCTACCAGGCCCGTGATCGGTAGGGGCCAGAGCAGGCTGGCCGCCGCCAGCCAGGCCAGGCCACAAGCCGTGCCCAGGCCCTGGGCCAGCAGCAACACAGGCGGCACCAGCAGCACCATGGGGCTGGCCAGGGGGCCCAACCAAAGGGTGAAGCCCTGCATCACCAGCATGGCCCCCAGGGCCAGCAGGGCCTGCCGTGGCTCCAAACAGGCCCGCCAGCGCCGCAGCACCAGCACCATCACCCCAACCACGGCCAGGGCCTCAAGGAAGTGACCCAGCCAGGTGAAGGGCCGGGGCCGTCGGTTGACCAGACCGAAATAATCGAGCACATCCAAGGCCTGGGGACTGATGGGCTCCCCCTGGCGAGTCACCAGATCGCCTTGCTGCACCACGATCGTGGGAATGCTCTGCTGGGTGATCAGGGCCTCGATGCGCCGCTGGCTCAAGCCCTGGTCACTGCGCAGGTTGGAGTGGCCCTGCAGCGAAGCGGCCAGCAGCCTGGCGCCCAGCCGCCTCGGGATCGGCGCCAGCGAATCCAGTTGCAGGCTGGCGGCCTGCAGCAAGTGCCCTTCGGCCAAGCCAGGAGCCAGCCCCTGGCTGAGCATGCGCAGCTGGGCCTGGCGCACCTCCCGGGCCCAAGCCGTGAGCTCGGCGCTGCCCAGACCCTGCAGCCAGCTGCGCTCCTGGGCGGTGATCTGCACCGGTTCGAGGCGTGGTTGGTCGGCGTTGGCCTGCTGCTCCACCGCCTTGAGACCCTGCTCCAACTTCTGGCTCAGCAGTCGGTTGGTCTGCCCATCCACCACCTGCACGGTGGTGCGGGGCACCAGCGCCTGACGGCGCTGCTCGAGGGCATCACTGTCGAGCACCCGGGCGGCGTTGGGGGCCCGCAGGGTGAATGGGGCCGCCATTCCGGGCCGCAGGCTGGGCTCCACCAGCCAGGGCCAGCTGGCCACCAGGGCCACCAGGGCGCACACCAACAGCACCGAGACCGTGTCTCGAGCGCGCCAGATTGCCGGCGACTGGCGCGGGCGCTCCAGTCGCAGCAGCTGACGCCAGAGGGATCGCAGCCGCCTCAACACCATTCCCAAACGCTAGCCGGCCCATTCGCAGCCGGGATTGCAAGCTGGGGAGCAGGTTGAATCTTTTTTCCTATGGCCACCCTTCTGGATGGCCGCCGTCTAGCCGGCGAGATCGAAGCCCGGCTGCAGGCGGTGATTGCCAGGCATGGCACCCAGCTGGGTCGCCCCCCCGGGCTGGCCGTGTTGCGGGTGGGTGATGACCCCGCAAGCGGCGTCTACGTCGCCAACAAGGAAAAGGCCTGCGCCCGGGTGGGCATCACCAGCCTCGGGGCCCATCTGGCAGCCGGCACCGGCGCCGACGAGGTGCTCGCCGCCGTGCTCCGCCTCAATGCCGATCCCTGCTGTGATGGCATCCTGCTGCAGCTGCCCCTGCCAGCCGGGCTGGCGGAGGGGCCCCTGCTGATGGCAATCGATCCGGCCAAGGATGCCGATGGCCTCCACACCCTCAACCTGGGCCACCTGCTCAAAGGGGAACCCGGGCCCCGCAGCTGCACCCCCGCCGGGGTGATGGCCCTGCTGGCCCGCCACGGCGTGGAGCTGGCCGGCCAGCGGGCCGTGGTGGTGGGCCGCAGCATCCTGGTGGGCCAGCCCATGGCGCTGATGCTGCAGGCCGCCGACGCCACCGTCACGGTGGCCCATTCCCGCACCCACGATCTGGCCGCCCTCACCCGCCAGGCCGACGTGCTGGTGGTGGCCGCCGGCCGGCCGCGCATGATCGGCGCCGAGCACGTCAAGCCTGGGGCCGTGGTGGTGGATGTGGGCATTCACCGCACCGAGAGCGGCCTCTGCGGCGAGGTGCGCTTTGAGGAGGTGGAGCCGATCGCCAGTGCCATCAGCCCCGTGCCCGGCGGCGTTGGCCCAATGACCGTCACCATGCTGCTGGTGAACACCGTGGTGGCCTGGTGCCGCCGCGCCGGGCTCGACCACGGCCTGGGCGATCTGGTGCCTTAACGGGGATTGGATGGTCCCTGGGCTGGTCAGGATCCGGGGGTGAGTGTCGAGGGGGGGTTCTGCTGCTGTCTTTGATTTTGTACAGCTGTACAGAATCAAAGACACTGTGCCCAGCGAAGCCAGAGCTCTCTGCCGCAACGTTTCGCGCTCTTGAGCACCCTCTGCCACCCCGCCTGAGAGAATCCCCGCCAGGAATGGCCAGAGGCCCAGCCCCCATGACCGCGGCGGTGACAACCACGTTTGATTTCGCCGCCTACCTGGAGGCCGCCCGCCTGAGGGTGGAAGGGGCGCTCGCTGCCTCCCTGGGGCCGGAGCGACCCGAGACCCTGCGGGAAGCGATGCGCTATTCGCTGCTGGCTGGTGGCAAGCGGCTGCGGCCGATCCTCTGCCTGGCGGCCTGTGAGCTGGCCGGCGGCGACAGCGAGCTGGCGATGCCGACAGCGGTGGCCCTGGAAATGGTGCACACGATGTCGTTGATCCATGACGACCTGCCCGCCATGGACAACGACGACCTGCGCCGCGGCCGGCCCACCAACCACAAGGTTTACGGCGAAGCCAAGGCGATCCTGGCCGGCGATGCCCTGCTCACCCGCGCCTTCGAGATGGTGGCCCTGCGCAGCCCCGGCGTGCCCCCCCAGCAGCTGCTCGCCGTGGTGGGCGAACTCTCCCTGGCCTCCGGCGCCCCCGGCCTGGTGGGCGGCCAGGTGGTGGATCTGGAGTGTGAGGGCCAATCCGTTGACCTCGCCACCCTCGAATACATCCACCTGCACAAAACCGGTGCCCTGCTGCGGGGCTGCGTGCTCAGCGGCGCCCTGATCGCCGGCGCCCCAGAGGAGCTGCTGGCGGCCCTGCGCACCTACGCCCGCGGCATCGGCCTGGCCTTCCAGATCATCGACGACATCCTCGATGTCACCGCCAGCAGTGAGGTGCTCGGCAAGACCGCCGGCAAGGACCTCACCGCCGACAAGACCACCTACCCCAAGCTGTTGGGCCTGGAGGAATCCCGCCAGCGGGCCGATGCCCTGGTGGCCGAGGCCAAGGCGGCCCTGGCACCCTTTGCCAGCGGGGAGCCGCAGGCGCTCAAGGCCGCGCCCTTGCTCGCCCTGGCCGACTTCATCACCAGTCGCGACCGATGAGTGAACCTCTGCTGGCCATACTTGACAACGGCGTGCTGTGGTGGGGCCTGGCCGCCTGCGGGGTGGCCCAGCTCTCCAAGCTGGTGATCGAGCTGGTGGTGCATCGCCGCTGGAATCCGCGGGTGCTGGTGGAAACCGGCGGCATGCCCTCAAGTCACTCGGCCCTGCTCACCGGCACCACCGCGGCCCTGGGCTGGGTGGAGGGTTTTGGGGGGCCACTCTTCGGCCTGGCGGCCGTGCTCTGTTTCGTGGTTCTCTATGACGCCTCCGGCGTGCGCCGTGCCGCCGGCCTCACCGCCGCCCGGGTGAATGCCATGGTTCAAGTTGAGATTGGTGAGCTCGAGATAGACAGTGCCAATCCCCGCCAGCACGAGAAGCCCCTCAAGGAAAATCTCGGCCACACCCGACTGGAGGTGCTGATCGGCTCCCTGATCGGCCCCCTGGTGGCCCTGCCCGGGCTGGTGCTGGCGGGATCCCCCCTGCACCTGGCCCAGGCCCTGGGCTGGCTCGCCCCGATTGGCTGAAGCCCCCACCCTCACCGCCGACCAGCAGGCCGCCGCCGCCGCCTTCGCCGCCTGGCTCTCCGCGCCCGGGGATGGGGCGCCGTTTGTGCTGGGCGGCTATGCCGGCACCGGCAAAACTTTCCTATCCACCCGGTTTCTGGCCCAGGTGGAGGCCACCGGCCTCTGCTGGACCGTGGTGGCCCCAACCCACAAGGCCGTGGGTGTGCTGCGCTCCCAGCTGGCCCTGGCGGGCCTTTCCCCCACCTGGTATCCCTCCACCATCCACCGGCTGCTGCGCCTCAAGCTGCGCCGCCAGGGGGACCTGGAGCGCTGCGAGGAAACCGAGCAGACCGCTATGGCCCTCGAGCACCTGGGCCTGGTGCTGGTGGATGAGGCCTCAATGGTTGACAGCAGCCTGCTGGAGATTGCCCTGCGTTGCGCCCACCCCTTCCGCACCCGGCTGGTGTTCGTGGGCGATCCGGCCCAGCTGCCGCCGGTGGGCGAGCCCGAGAGTCCGGTGTTCAGCCTGGGCCGGGCCTGCCGGGCCGAACTGCAACAGGTGGTGCGCCACCAAGGGCCGGTGCTGCGCCTGGCCTCCGGGCTGCGCCAGGGGGACCTGCCCTGCCGCAGGCCAGCGGCGCTGGCGCCGATCCGCACCGAGACCGGCCAGGTGGCCCTACTGGAGCGGGGCGCCTGGCTGGAAGCCGCCCAGGCCGCCCTGCGCCGCAGCGCCGAAACCGACAACCCCGACCTGACACGGATCCTCTGCTACACCAACCGCTGCCTCGAGCAGCTAGTGCCCATCGCCCGCCGCGCCCTGCACGGCGAGATGGCCGACCAGCTGCCGGTGCTGCCCGGCGAGGTGCTGATCACCCGCACGGCGGTGATGGCCCCCGCCTGCCGGGAAGGGGAAGATGCCGCCGAGGAGCCCGACATGCTGCTGGGCTCGAACCGGGAGCTGGTGGTGCGCGATGTCATCCCGGAGCGCTGCGACCTGGCCGACTTCGGCGTCACTGATGCGCCGGTGATCGACACCCTCACCGCCCGGGTGGAAGCGGGCGAGAGCCAGCTGAGCCTGCGGCTGCTGCCGCCATTGGGCACGGCGGCCCGGATCGCCCTTGAGGCTGTGTTGGCCCGCCTGCGCCAACAGGCCAAGGACGCCGGCAAGCAGGAAGGCAGGAGCCTGTGGCGCCGTTTTTTCCTGGTACGCGACGCCTTTGCCTCCCTCGGTCCGGCCGCCGTTCTAACCGTGCACCGCAGCCAGGGCAGCACCTTCGCCGAGGTGTTCGTCGCCGGCGATGTGTTCTGGCCCAGCGACCCGGTGCTGCGCCGCCAACTGGTGTATGTGGCGGTGAGCCGGGCCAGCCAGGCGGTCACCCTTGAGGCCAGCGCACCGGGCGCCGATCCCAGCTCCCGCGCCGACCAGCAGCTCTGGCGCGACTGGTTGGGGGCGGATCGCTGATTGCTCAGGCCAGCCGCAGGCCCTCGATCCCCTGCCAGCCCAGGTAGAGCGCCAGGGCCACACTCACCAGCCCCACCAACAGGTCGCCTTTGGCGAACAGCCACTGCTTGCTCCGCTCCAGCAGGGGCAGGATGCGCTCGGGGCCAACCAACAACAGGGCCAGCAGGGGTGTCAGCAGCAGGCTGGCGCTCACCAGGCTGAACACTGCGGTGGCCAGCACTTCCGTTCCCCGGCCCAGGCCGGCGGACAGCAGGCTGGTGGCCGTCTTGGCAAACAGAAACAGGTCGTCCGGGCTGGCCACCTGGAGGGCGGCGCTGATGGCCAGCAGCAGGGGCAGAGGCATGGCGCTGAACTGATCCAACCGGCGGGTCCAGCCCGGCGGTCCGGCGCCCTCCTCCTCCTTGCTGAGCAGCTCTTTGAGCCCCAGCCCCAGCAGGGCGCCGGCGGCCAGCAGATCCAGGCCGGTGCGGTGGCTGGTGCCCTTTTCCATGCTGAGCACCAGGCCGTGACCCACCGTGAGCAGCAGGGCCACCACCAGGGCGGCCGTCACCAGCCAGGCGGCCACAAACCAGCCGCCCCGCTGCAGGGGCTTGGGGCCGAGCAGGAGCAACAACAGCAGGCCGATATGCAGTGGCGAGAAACCGATCGCCAGACCAAAGGCCGAGAGCTCCCCCAGCAAGCTGGCCAGATCAGTCATTTCGCCGCAGCCGCAACTGGAACATTCCAGCGCACCAGCGTGCGCCGCTCGCGCTCATGGCCCAGCACGCTGAGCGTGGCCGTATTCAGATTGAGCAGGGCGCCACCGGCGGGCCCCAACCCCAGCCAGGTGCCCGCCAGGCTGCGCAGGATATGGCCGTGGGCCACCAGGGCCACCACACCAGAACCAGAACCGGCACCAGCCCCACCCCCGGCACCGTCCCCAGCCAGGGATTCGGCCAGGGCGATCACCCGCAGGCAGCGCTCCTCCACCTGGGCGCTGTCCTCACCGCCTGGGCAGCCATGGCTCCACACGGTCCAGTGGGGCACCTGGCGGCGGATCTCGGCGGTGGTGATGCCCTCGTAGCGGCCGTAATCCCACTCCTGCAGGTCTGGGCAGGGGCGAGCCCCTGCCCCCAGGCCCGCCAGCTCGGCGGTGCGCCGGGCCCGCTGCAGCGGACTCACCAGCACGGCCGCAAAGGGCTGCCGCGCCAATACCGGGGCGAGCGCCCGCGCTTCCGCCTCTCCCTCCGGCAGCAGGGGAAGATCGGTGCGGCCGGTGTGGCGCCCGTTCAGGGCCCATTCCGTGGCCCCATGGCGCAGCAGCCAGAGTTCCAGCGCCGGTGTAGCCAGCATGGGGTTCAGGGCCGCACCTCAAACCAGTCGGCACCGGTGGCGGCCACCTGGGCGCTGGCCACGCTGTTGACCACCGCTTGCGCTGGACCCTTTTCGCACCAGATGCGCAGCTCGGTGAGGTCTTGGGGGTTGCCCTCTGCCTCCAGTTCCACCGAGCCGTCAGGGAGGTTGCGCACCCAGCCACTGAGGCCGAGTTCCTGGCAGCGGGCAGAGCAGGCGGCCCGGTAGCCCACCCCCTGCACCTGGCCGCGCACGATCAGCCGCCAGCGCTCCTGCTGGATCAGGGGCTTGGGCTCATGGGGGCGGATGAAACGGCGCTCATCGGCAGCGGCACGGCGCGCGCGGCTGCGGCTGCCAGGCGTGAGGGAATCACCGGGCATCCAGCCCAATGGAGATGCAGCCAGCTGGCGTGCACGTTCGGCGCTGTCCATCCTTCGCTTCGCTCTGGGGTTCCCCAACCTTCAAGCTGCCACAGCCCGTCGCCACTGGCTACAGATTCAAGCTGCCAGCGATGAAATTCATGGCCGCTGAAGGTTTCCCCAGGCCGCACCAGCAACCCTGCCGCCCTTACCGTGGCCTGGCGATAGCCCAGGCTCAGCCCCCCCTTGCGCGCCTGGAAGGGCAACACGCCGGCCATCCGGTGCAGCCGGCCATCGCCATCGGCCAGCTGCTCACCGAGCAGTAACAATCCGCCGCATTCAGCCACCAGCGGCACCCCCCCGGCCGCCGCGCGGGCCAGGTCCGCCAGGCTGCGCCGACTGGCCGCCAACCGGGCGGCATAGAGCTCCGGATAGCCGCCCGGCAGCAGCACCGCCCGGCAGCCGGCGGGGAGGGGCTCGTCGGCCAGGGGGCTCCACACCAGCGGCTCCAGGCCGACGGCCTGCAGCAGTTCGCCGGCCTCGGGGTAGCGGAAGTGGAAGGCCGCATCGCTGGCGATCGCCACCGGCAAAGGCCCGGAGCCCCCGCTGGCTTCCAGGGACGGTTGCTGGTCCCGCAGGCACCAGCCGATGGGGTCGCCGGCACCGATCTGGGCCGCAGGCGGCGCCAACAGGGGCAGCAGCAACTCCAAGTTGAGCTGGCGGACGGCCAGTTCGGCCCACTGCTCCTGGCGCTGCTCAAGGTCGTGCAGCTCGCCGGGCGGCAGCAGCCCCAGGTGGCGGGAAGGGAGCTCCAGGCTCGGGTGGTGGGGCAGCACCCCCAGCAGGGGCACCTCAATGGCCTGCAGCGCTTCGGCCAGCAGGGCGTGGTGGCGCTCGCTGCCCACCCGGTTGAGCACCACGCCGGCCAGCCGCACCGGCGGCGGGCCGTGGTCGCGGAAGCCCCGCACCAGGGCCGCCACGGATCCGGCCTGGCGGGAGGCCTCCACCACGAGCACCACCGGCAAGCCCAGCTGGGCCGCCACCGCCGCCGAGCTGCCCTCGCTGCTGGGGCCGCGGCCATCGAACAGGCCCATCACCCCCTCCACCAGGGCCAGGTCGGCCCGGCTGCCATGCCAGTGGAAACTGCGCTCAACCCACTCCGGCCCGCAGAGCAGGGGATCGAGGTTGCGGCAGAGGCGGCCACTCACCTGGCTGAGCAGCTGGGGGTCGAGGTAGTCGGGCCCCACCTTGAAGGGCTGCAGCTGGAGGCCCTGCCGCCGGGCCCAGGCCGCCAGGCACAGCGACAGCAGGGTCTTGCCGCTGCCACTGCTGGGCGCGGCGATCAGGCAGGCCATTGCGGGCGGGGAGAGCGCGGGCTCAGGGGAGAAGTCTGGCGGCGATTGGGGCAGCTACCGCCAGTAGGGGGTTGGTGGAATCGTGGCCGCCGGAGAGCAGGCGGGCCATCTCCATCTCCTCGCTTTCATTCGGCAGGGGAACCACCTCCTCTGCCAGCTCCATGCTGGCCATGCCGCCCGATTCGAGCCGCATGCAGCCGCCCGATTCCGAACAGAGAATCACGCACAGGGGCGACCCCTGGCTGCTCTGGCAGATCAGGCGCAGGCCCACCATGGCGCCCGGGTGGGTCTTGGGAACGCCAACCGGCACGGGCATTTGACGGAAACGCACGGTCTGGCCATCGGTGCGCTCAAATTCGGCGCCGATCCCCTGGCCGGAGCCATCGCCATCGACGGCATAGGTCGCGGTCAGGTGCCAGCCCAAGCGGTCGGCCAGCCAGGCCGCCAGCAGCAGCCCCTTCACGGGGTTGTCGCCCTCGACGTCCAGGTCGAGCTGCACCACGTGGTTGAGGGCATCCCGCCGGGAGGGGGGGTCGAACACCATGGCCAGGGATTCGCGCCAGCTGCGCAGCCGCATCCAATTGAGGTCGTTGATCGGCTGGCCCGCCCCAACCCGAGCCACCAGCAGGTCGAGGCAGCGGCGCGGATCCCCTAGCGACGAATCCACCACCAGGCGGCGGTTTCCGCTGGCCAGGGCCGTCATCACCTCGGGCGCCTCATCGAGGCTGCTGTTCCACCACACCCAGCAGGGCAGCTCGGGGCTGATCAGGGGTTGCACCAGATCGAGGTTCTCGCGCAGGGCACCGGTGCCGCCCCGCAGCACCACCACATCGCCACAGGCATCGCCGCCGGCCCCCTCCTCCGGCAGTGGGCAGTAGGCCGCCACCAGGGTTTCCAGGGGTTTGGCGCCATCGAGGGTGGGGGCCAGGGTGATCAGTCGCCGGGGCATGTGGACGCTGATCGCCCCCTCGACAAACTGGCCCCGCAGGTCATCGGCGTGGTGATCGCCACCCAGGTTGCCGATCGCCCAGGCCAGCTGGGGATCCATCGGCGCGGTGCTCAAAGGGAGGCCACAGCTGATCGCGGCGGCCCGGGCCGCCTCCAGCACCGTGTCGTTGAGCAGGCCGGTGATCGGCCCATCCAGGCGGCCGCAGCGCACCAGTTGCTGCTCCAGCCAGGAGCCCTCCCACACCACCAGGGTGAAGGTGGCGGCGCCGTGGGAGCTACCCAGCTCATCACTCCAGAGGCGCTCCAGGTAGCCGGGCACCTCGGCGGGGGGCAGAACGAGCGGGGCCTGGAGAGTGAGCTGGGTCGACATGGCGGATCAGGGATGAAAAATCAGGGGCGTCGCCAGATCAGGCCGTCATCGGCCAGCAGGCTGTCGGCGGCGCCGGGCCCCCAGGTGCGGGCCTCGTAGGGGTAGACCGGCAGCTGGGCGGGGGCGTCCTCAATCAGCTCCAGCAGGGGGGTGTAGAGCCGCCAGGCGGCCTCCACCTCGTCACTGCGGGTGTAGAGGGTGGGGTCGCCCAGCATGGCGTCAGCCAGCAGGCGCACATAGCCCTCGTCGCTGGGTTCGCCGAAGCTGTCGTCGTAGGAGAAGGCCATGTCCACCGGCCGGCTGCGCATGCCAGAACCGGGGGCCTTGACCTCGAATTTGAATTCCGCCCCCTCGTTGGGTTGGATGCGCAGGATTAGCTGGTTGGGGGTGGGGGCGCCACCGGCCGCATCAAACAGGTGCACCGGCGCCTCCCGGAAGGTGAGCACCACTTCGGAAAGCCGCTTGGGCAGCCGTTTGCCGGTGCGCAGGTAGAAGGGCACCCCCTGCCAGCGCCAGTTGTTGATGAACAGCTTCATGGCCACGTAGGTCTCCGTGGTGCTCTCGGGATTCACCCCGGGCTCCTGGCGGTAGCCGGTGATCGGCTTGCTGCTTGAGCCCCCCGGCCCGTACTGGCCCCGCACACAGCACTTCCAGGGTTCGTCCTCATTGGCTAGGCGCGCCGCCTGCAGCACCTTGGCCTTCTCGTTGCGCATCGACTCGGGGTCGAAGCGGCCCGGCGCCTCCATGGTGGTGAGGGCCAGCATTTGGGTGAGGTGGTTCTGCACCATGTCCCGCAGGGCGCCCGAGCTCTCGTAGTAGCCGGCCCGCTCCTCCACGCCCACGGTTTCGGCGGCAGTGATTTGCACACTCGAGATGTAGTTGCGGTTCCAGATCGGCTCGAAGATCGTGTTGGCGAAGCGCATCACCAGGATGTTCTGGACCGTCTCCTTACCCAGGTAGTGGTCGATCCGGAAGATCTGATTTTCCTGGGCGCTGGTCTGCACCACCCGGTTGAGTTCCTGGGCGCTGCCGTAGTCGCGGCCGAAGGGCTTCTCGATCACCACCCGGCTGCGGGCCGGGTCGCTCAGCAGGCCGGCGGCGGCCAGGGAGCGGCAGCCACTGCCATAGAAGTTGGGCGAAACCGAGAGGTAGAAGGTGCGGTTGTTGCGGGTGGCCCGCTGCCGGTCAATCACGGCCAGGCGTTCGCCCAGACGCACCACCGAGGGGGGATCTTGCAGGTCGACGGGTTCGTAGAAGAGCCCAGCCGCAAACTGCTCCCAGGCCAACGGGTGCTCGGCCACCTCATTTGCCAGGGCCTCGGCCATGCGGCTGCGAAACTCCTCGTCGCTCCAGGGGCGTCGGGCGCAGCCCAGGACAGCGAATTCACTGGGCAGGCGCCGCTGGCGGAAGAGCTCAAACAGGGCCGGGATCAATTTGCGGTGGGTGAGGTCACCGCTGGCCCCGAAGATCACCAGGCATTGGGGGGGAATGACCCGCTCCTGGCGAAGACCTACCCGCAGTGGATTGGTGAGCACAGCGCCCATGGATGCCTTTCCGGTCTCCATGGTTTAACCGGCCCAGGGCCCTCTCCCGGCGCTTGGCCCACTTTGTGATGGTTTCTGTGTGGGATTGGCCAAAAACCGGCCCAGGGCTCAGTAGGTTTCCACGTGCCAGCGATCGGCCTTTTTGAGCTGGGGCCGCAGCTCAGACCAGTCGAGGCCCTTGGCCGCCGCGGCCACGCCCATGGCCTCGTCGATACCCGGCTCCATGCCCCGCAGACCGCACATGTAGACGTGGGTTTTGGGGTTTTCGATCCAGGCGAAGATCTCCTCGGCGTTCTCGCTGACCCGGTCTTGGATGTACATGCGGCCGCCCTTGGCGTTCTGCTGCTCCCGGCTGATCGCTTTGGTGTAGCGGAAGTTGTCGGGGAACTGGGCCTGGTAGTGCTCGAAGTCGGCGTCGTAGAGCAGGTTGGCGGTGGTGGGGGAGCCCATGAACAGCCAGGCCTTGCCACGGAAGGTCCAGCCGTTCTTCTCGCGCTCGGCCGGCTCGAACATGCGGCGCAGGTAGGTGCGCATCGGCGCGATGCCCGTGCCGGTGGCCAGCATTATCACGTTGGCCTCCTCGTCTTCGGGCAGGAGCATCTCCTTGCCCACCGGGCCGGTGATCTTCACCTTGGCGCCGGGTTCGATGTCACACAGGAAGGTGGAGCAGACGCCGTTGATAGTTTCGCCGTCCTTCTCATATTGCAGCTGGCGCACGCAGAGGGAAACGGTGTGGCCTGCCAGGTTGTCGCCGTGGCGGGTGCTGGCGATCGAGTAGAGGCGCAGCTTGTTGGGTTTGCCGTTGGCGTCGGTGCCATCGGGAATGATGCCGATGCTTTGGCCTTCGACGTAGTGCAGCTGGGGATCACCGCCCTTGAGGTCGAAGGTGATGTGGTTGACCCGGCCAATGGCGCCTTCGGCCACCAGGCTGTAGTTCTCGACGACGGTGCTTAGGAAGGGGGCCTTCGGCTTGTAGAGGTTGACGGGAACGTCGGCGTGGGACACGGCAGCAGGTTTGGTGGGAGGGGTTGTCTGGGGAGCAGCTGGTGCTGGGGGGGAGGTCTCAGGGGAGCTGGCATCGCCGCTGAGCACGGCACTGATCCGCCCCCCCTGGCGGGCAATCGTCTGCATCAAGCCCTGCAGCAGGGCGAGCGGCACGGTGAAGCGCCGTTCGGCCTGGCGCTGCTTGCCCACGCCGAAGGCTTCCACCACAACGGTGAACATGCGGCTGTCGGACTGGGTGGCGCGCCCTGTGGAAACTCTCATGCAGACCCTTCCCGCTTAAAAGCGGGCTGATCATAGGGAACCCATCTGCTGCGATTTTGTGGCGAACACCGCTAGGTTTGCCAGCACACTGTGACCGTGCCTCCTTGGCGCAGATCCTTGTACCGTCAGCAGCCGCCGGTTCCCTGTCCCAAGGGGCAGTGAACGGGCCCGATCCAGCGAGTCAGGCTGATCCAGCTAGCCAGCAGCTCTGCAGCCTCGACACGATTCAGCAGGAGATGGAGCGGCTCCCCCAGGGGGCCCGGCGGCTGGCGGTGCAGCTGAGCCTGAGCCCAGACCCCCAATGCCTCTGGTCGGTACTGACCGATTACGGCAACCTCAACCATTACATCCCCAACCTGGCCTCCTCCCGCCAGCTCTGGCGTCGCGGCAACGTGGTGGGCCTGGAGCAGGTGGGAACCCAGCAGTTCTGCGGGTTGCGCTTCAGCGCCAGGGTGGAGCTGGAACTGGTCGAAGACCGGGAGGCCGGCGTGCTGAGTTTCAGCATGTGCCGCGGCGATTTCCGCCGCTTCGAGGGCTGTTGGCAGATCGGCCGGGCTGGGGAGAGCACCCGGCTGCTCTATGAGCTCACCGTGCAGGGCCGGCCAGGCATGCCGATCGGCCTGATCGAACAGCGACTGCGCGAAGACCTGGCCAACAACCTGCGCGGCGTGCAGCGCGAAGCCGAGCGCCGCACCGCCCAGGCCTGAGCCAGCTCTGGCCAGAAAGCAGCCAAAAAGGCTGCCAGAAAGCTGGCAGAAAAAAGTAATACCCCCAAGGGGATTCGAACCCCTGTCGCCTCCGTGAAAGGGAGGTGTCCTAGGCCTCTAGACGATGGGGGCCAGGCCACAACGCCCAGAGGCGCCGCTGGTTTGGAAGCTACGGGTCAGGGTGACCCTTCGTCAAGGCGGGCTGGCCCTGGCCGCTCCAGACCGGAACGGTGACATGGAAACAGGCCCCTTCACCGGGCTCGGAGGCCACCCAGATCCGGCCGCCATGAACCTCGGCAATGCGACGGCACACCGACAGGCCCACGCCGTAGCCGGAGGTGGTGCCGGAAGTTTGGGGCAAACGCACCCGATCCAGGAAAATCCGCTCCTGCTCGCCCTTGGGAATGCCCGGACCGCTGTCGCAGATGCTCACCTGCACCCACTGGTCGGTGCGGTGCAGCAGGGCCAGCTGCACCCGACCCTTATCGGGGGTGAATTTGAGGGCGTTTTCCAGCAGGTTGAGCAGCACCTGGCGCATGCGGCGTTGGTCGGCAAACACATCCGGCAGGTCGGCAGGGATGTCGGTGAGCAGCTCCAGGTCGCGGCCGATCCACAATTTCTCCAGCTCCAAAATGGCCTCGGCCACCACCTCGCCCAGGGCCAGGCGCTGGGGGTTGAACAGGGCCTCCCAGCGGGTGGTGCCCACCTCGAGCAGATCTTTGGAGAGCTCCTGGATGTCGTCGAGCCGGCGGGTGAGCACGTCGCGGAAGCGGGCCTCGTCGATCTGGCCAAGGGTGTGGCTCTGGAGGGCGAGCTTGGCGGCGGTGAGTGGGGTGCGCAGCTCATGGGCCACCATCCGCAGCAGCCGCTCCTGCACCCCGAGCCGATCGATCAGGGTTTCGTTTTCCTGACGCAGCACCAGCACCTGGTCTTCCAGCTGCAGCTCCCGCCGGGTGCGGCTGCCGTCGATCTCGGCGGGCCGCAGGCTCATGCCCAGGCTGGTGACCACCTCCATCTGCTGCCAGCGCGGCAGCCAGCTGCGCAGTTTCTGGGTGATCCCATGGCCGGCCAACACCTGCTTGGGGAACGGATCGAGCTTCACCAGGGCGGGGGTGGCCACCAGCCGATGCAGTTCCAGCAGTTCGGGCTGGCGGGCCGGGTCGGCCACCTCCAGGCTCACCTTGAAGCCACACTCCTCGCCCTTGAGAAACTGCAGCAGGCTGCGCAGGTCCGGGCTGGCCAGGTGGTGGTTGGAGGCCACCAACAGCAACTTCAGCGCCTGGCGTTCCGTCGCTGGCGCTGGCCGTTCGGTGCTGGGCTGGTCTGGGGTCACGCTGCTCACCCTATGGGGATGGGGCCAGTGAGGTCCATCCCCGCTATGACTGAGACAGTCAATGCCGTGAGCCCTAGGGCCGGGATTTCATGAGCAGCCTCCCAGTTCCCAGCCTCCCAGTTCCCGGCCCACCCGTTCCCAGTCCACCGGTGCAGCCCCGCATCCAGCTCGACAGCAATCTGCGCCGCTGGTTTGCCCGCAATCTGGGCCTCTGGCGCTCGCGGCGGGTGTATTTCTTTCTCGATGAAGAGCCCCTGCGCGTCGACATGATGCTGCGGGTGGAGGCCTACCAGGAGCCGGTGGAGGGCGATGCGGCCTACCGCTTTACCTGGTGGCCAGAGCAGGAATTCGACTTCTTTGAGAAAAAGCCCACCTACTCGCGCAGCGGCACAATGGACGCCTACTTGTGTGGGCACCAGCTGCAACGCAGTCGCGGTTTTTACGGCGCCGCCGCCAACCGGAGCCAGATTCGCCAGGTGGATGAGCATGAGCTGACGTTTGAATCCCACTACGAGGGGTGGGACATCCTCGAGCACTTCCGCCTGGTGGACCAGGACCGCTACCGCTCCCGCTCGATCTATTCCTGGAAGGAGGGCGTTCTCGAGCTGGCGGAGCTCCACCACGAGGTGCGCGTCGAGGCGGCCGGCCCTCCCCTGCCGCCTGGAGCTGAGCCCTGATGCAGCAGCATGGCCGCACCTGACGCCCCACTCCGGCCCTGACGATGTCAAGCCCATCCCCGTCACGCCTTTACCCATTGCCGCTCCAAGCCCTGCTGGCGCTGCCCCTGCTGGTACTCCCCCTGGTGCTTGCCCCGTCTGGGGCCTGGGCGGCCCCCGCCACGGAGGCGGAGATGAACCTCTACACCCGGATCGCCGCGGTCAACGTGTGCATCGCCCGCGGCGCGGGGGTGCCCTTCGACAGGGCCGTGGGCATCGCCGGTGAAACCATCGCCCAGGTGATCCTGGGCCAGCACGAAGGGGTGATCGCCCAGGTGGGGGCCAAGCCCCTGGGTCTGGAGGACCTGCGCAAGGGCTCGATCAACTCGGCAGTGCTGGGAGCCGCCGAGATCTGCCCCAAGGAGGTGCCCGCCGACGTTATGGCGAAGGTGCAGGACGCCCTCAAGCAGCCCCCCGCGGCCAAGCCGGCTGCGGCGCCTACGGCCAAACCCACCCCTAACAAGTAATCCGAATGCCCCTGGTGCGCCTCGCCGACTACCGTCCGGCGCAGTTTCTGCTGGATCGCACCGATCTGGTGGTTCAACTGCACTCCGACCACAGCGAGGTGGCGGCGCAACTGGCCTTTCGGCCCAATCCGGCCGCCGAGCCCGGCCCGCTGCTGCTCCACGGGGTGGATCTGGAGCTGCTGGAGCTGGCGA